>JAUTXB010000017.1 GCA_030838245.1 Acidimicrobiaceae bacterium | reverse complement strand
TGGCTGTCGACGAGAGTAGCCATGCTGGCGGGCAGCGGAGGCGTATCGTTGCGCAAGGCGAGGATGGCCCTGCGGCTATCAGTTAGTCCATCTTCAGCAAGGCGTTGCGCGCCGTCGAGCAACCGTAGCGTCCCTTCGACGTCTCCAGAGTCGTGTAGGACAGAGCGCGCCGCTTGGATCTGTATGCCGAGCGCACTTATCGAGTGGGCGAGGACATCATGAATTTCCCGAGCGATCCGGTTTCGCTCATTGAGCGCGGCGGCCCGCTGGTGTTCGTCCTGGGACAACTGCATCTGGGTTACGAGCTCGTCGGCCTGATCGGCGCGCATTCGCACTTCGCGTCGGTTCCGGCCGGCGAGCAATCCCGCTACGAGCAACAGGGGCAGTCCCAAAGCCGTGCCATTTGCAAGCCCGAAGATCACGCCGCTGATCTCTACACCGAGCACGCTTGCCGCGGCAATTGCACAGGCGGCCCCAATGGGTGCCTCGCTGCCTCCAGCGATGACGGCCACAAAGGCGAAAGCCACTGTCGAGTTCGCAGGGCCGAGTGCCGAACCCAGTCCCCCTAGACCTCCAAGACAACCCAGGATGACCGGAAGCAGCCACAGCGGCACAGGGCTGCGGCGAGCAGTGCGCCAATCGAGCAGACCCCACGCCGCCAAGAGGAGACCCATTCCTACCAGCACTGCCAGTTCAAATGCCCGATGCTGGGCGCTGCCCGAGTCGGTGAGAGTCAGGAGGCAGACGAGCACGAAGGCCGCAGCCCGAGCAAGCCAGAACCCGGCTCGCAGCGTGAGCCACGACCTCAAGGCTGGCGTCCCGTCACAAAGCGGCGCATGGACAGACCTTGTTTCACGCCGATGGCCGCGGATACCAGAAGGCCCAGCCCGATGAGGACCATGTCTGACGAGCCTGGACGATGTCCGTGCTCGGTCAGGTCGACGACACCGACGACGGCCAGTATGGCCGGCAGGATCAAGAGACGCCTTCCGCGCAACGGCTCGCCGAGCACCTGACGACTGACCACATAGATGACGATGCCTACCATCGCCACGATTGTCAACACACTCATGTTGCCCTCCAGGTCGGACCGACACTCGCCGAGCACTTCCCATGACGCTACGAGTCGGTCGGGCTGATGCGCATCAGCCCAAGGGCTGATGCGTGGTACCAACGGTGAGCGCCTGTATGACTCGGCACCCACTTGCGATCCACGACAGATCAACCCAGGCGGTGACGTAATAGGGACCGACAACCGGGACCATGGGAGTGGAGTTACCCACCCACCTCGGAGGTTCCATGGTTCAGCAAGCACTCATCATCAACGCAATCGTTCTGGCCGCCGTTCTTGAAGCAGACCTTGGCTCCCACCGCAAGGTCACCAAGATCCGCGTCCTGCGTCCGCTCATCCTGGCTGCTGCCATCGTGCCCCTTTACCTCAAAGGCCTCGCCACTACCGGTACCGGGCTCACTCTCGAGCTCGCCCTGGCGACTGGGGGCATAGTGCTCGGGCTGGCGGCAACGAGCCTCATGACGGTCTATCGAAGCCCGACGACCGACAAGCCGGTCACTCGTGCAGGATTGGGTTACGCGGTACTTTGGATCGTTGTCATCTCCGGACGGTCGGCCTTCTCGTACGGTTCTACCCATTGGTTCGGACCGCAATTGGCGACCTGGATGGCTCACCATTCCGTATCATCGAACGCCATTACCGACGCACTGATCTTCATGGCAGTCGGCATGCTCGTCACCCGCACAGTCGGAATCATTGTCCGTGCCAGGCACCTGGTCCCACGTCCCGTTCCCGAGATCGTACGGAACCCCGAATGAGCCCCAATTCTCGGTTCGGCTACAGGCCTGGCCCGGACATCATGGAAGCCGTCATTGCAGAGGTTCGAGGCCGGACCTGAGGAGGTCGATCGACCGGTTCACGAGGTCGTCGACGTCATCGATGCAGCCGGTTTGCCCCCACACTTCCACCGCGGCCACCAGGGCCCCGGAAAGCGAGTTGCCGGCCACGACCGCGACGAGGTCGATGTCGGGATGCTCGGGCAGACGAGTCCGGATGAACTCAATGAACACCGCGGTGAACGAGGACTGGACAATCCGGAGATGATCCGCCACGCGGTCGCCACTGATCAGGCTGGTGCGAAGCACGGCAGCTTGGTGAACGATCTCCAAGTCGTGCGGGAAGCTTCGTATTGCTGCGTGGACCGAGTCGAATATCGGCTCGGTCGGAGGTCGCAGGGCCAAGGCAGCGGAGAGCCAGTCCAGGCGGTTCTCGTAGTCCTGGAAGAGAATCGACTCCTTTGTCGGGTAGTGCCGGTAGAAGGTGCGCTCCGTGACGCCCACCTCTTCGGCCACCTCTGCCACCGTGACCTGTTCGAATCCTCGGGCGGCGAATTTGGCCAACGCGACCTGGCGTAATGCGTCTCGGGTGGCTTGTCGACGGAGTTCGTGGCGATTGGTGATGGCCTGCATGGCGGGTTTCAGCCTACGCGACGCCCACGCGACTCATGTCAGCTCTGACAGTCAGTACTGACGTGAATATGTCAGTCTTGACATGCGACGGAATCCTTGCCACACTGACGGCGGCGAAGGGCACAAGAAGGGGGGCGGCGTGGCGATCCTGATCACTGAAGAGTGCATCACCTGCCATGCCTGCGAGCCCGCGTGTCCGAACACGGCCATCACCTTGGTGGGGGATCTCTACGAGATCGATCCCACCCTTTGCACTGAGTGCGTCGGGTTCAACGACATGCCGATGTGCGCCAACGTGTGCCCGATCGATGTGTGCGTCGACGACCCGAATCGTCGCGAAACCGAGGACGATCTGTTCGCCCGGGCCCTGCGCCTCCACCCCGATGAAGCACACAGCCTGACCCTGTCCGCCGAGACTTCACACTTCCGTTGATCCAACAGAAAGAGCATCAACCTATGAGCGACTACGACGCCATTGTCGTCGGCGCAGGCCATAACGGTCTCACCGCCGCCGCCCTTCTCCAACGGGGAGGACTCCGCACCTTGTGTCTCGAGAAGAACCACTACAGCGGAGGCATGGCCTCGACGGTCGAGCTCTTCGATGGGTACCGCTTCGAGATCGCCGGTTCGGTGCTCTTCCCGCTGTCCGCCGAAATAACCACCGACCTGGGCCTCGACACTTGCCCGACTATCGAGACGGAGGTCATGTCGGTCAACCTGGGCAAGCCGGGAGACGAACCGCTCATCTTCTATCGCGATGTCATGCAGTTCATGGCCCACCTGGACGAGAAGCACGGTGCCGACGCCATGGTCGGTATGGCCAACCTGCTGGCCTGGAGCGAGGCTCCGGCACGGGCCATGGGCCGCTTTGATGTGCGCACACCACCGAGGACGCTCGACGAGATGTACGCCTGCGCCACTACCGAAGCCGAACGGGCGGCCATAGGCGACATGCTCTTCGGATCGGTGATGGACGTCCTGAGCCGATGCTTTCCGGACAAGGGGAAGCACGCCATGTTGCGCGGCATGCTGGCCTTCCTGGCCGTGAACTCCACCTACAGAGGTCCCTACACGCCGGGCAGTGCCACCTGCTTGGCCTTTGCCCTCGCCGCGCCGCCGGGCACGGAAATGATGAAGAAGATCGAGGGCGGTATCGGGACCCTGGCCGAACGGGTGAGAACGATATTCGAGTCACATGGGGGCGAGATC
>JAUTXB010000309.1 GCA_030838245.1 Acidimicrobiaceae bacterium | reverse complement strand
CGGCTCCAAGGCCGACGTGGCCGCGGTCGGCTCTGTGGCCGAGCCCGGGACCCTCGTCCCCGACCTGTTCATCTCGGCGGTGACCGGCCAGGGGGTACCCGAGCTCCTCGGCGCCCTGTCCCGCCTGGTCACCGAGGCCCGCGCCGCCGTGCCCGTGAGCGACGGCACCATCGTCATTCACCGGCCCCTCCCGGGGGGCATCATCGTGGACAAGGTCGAAGACGGCGTCTTCACCGTTATCGGCAAGGGAGCCGAGCGAGCCGTCTCGCTGAATGACGTGACCACCGACGAGGCGGCCGCATACATCCAGGACCGGCTCCGCCGGCTGGGTGTCGATCGCCTGTTGGCCCGGGCCGGCGCCAAGGACGGGGACCTCGTGCACATCGGGGGGCTCTCGTTCATCTGGTACCGGGACCAGCCGGAGTTCACCGGCGATGCGCCCAGTCGCCGGAAGCGACGGTCATGAACGGCTCCCGGACCGTGGTGGTCAAGATCGGCTCCTCCTCGTTGACCGACGCCGACGGTGCCATCGACAACGATGCCATCGCCAACCTGGCCGCCGACGTGGCCCGGGTGCGCGGTGATGGGCATCACGTGGTGGTGGTCACCTCGGGTGCCATCGCCGCCGGCTGGCGGACCCTGGCCGAGGGTGCCCCCCGACCCTCCGACCCAGCCACGCTGCAGGCGGTGGCCGCCGTCGGCCAGCATCAGCTCATGCGGGTGTGGAGCGACAGCTTGGCCGGCCTGGGGCTGATCGCCGGCCAGGTCCTGTTGGCCCCGCTCGACTTCGTCCACCGCAGCCAGTACCTCCATGCCCGCCAGACCCTCGGCCGCTTGCTCGATCTGGGCATCGTCCCCGTGGTCAACGAGAACGATGCCGTGGCCGATGAGGAGATCCGCTTTGGCGACAACGACCGGTTGGCCGCGCTGGTCGCCCACCTGGTCGGTGCCGACCTCTTGGTGCTGTTGACCGACACCGTGGGGCTCCTCACCGGCGACCCGCGCTTCACCGCCGAGGCGTCCCTCATCGAAGAGGTGGTGGAGATCGACCACGAGCTCGAGCGCATCGCCGGAGGCCCGGGATCGCAGATCGGCAGCGGAGGCATGGCCTCCAAGCTGGCCGCAGCCAAGATCGCCACCTGGTCGGGGGTGGAAGCGGTCATCGCCGACGCCTCCCGGGAGGGCGTCCTCGGTTCGGTGATCAATGGTTCGATCGGGGTGGGAACCCGGTTCCGGCCCCGGGAGCGCCGGCTGCCGGCCCGGAAACTGTGGATCGCCTTCGCCATCGGCGCGTCAGGAACGGTGGTGGTCGACGAGGGGGCGCGGCGGGCCCTGGTCGAACGGGGCACCTCGCTGCTCCCGGCCGGCGTGGTGTCGGCTGGCGGAGAATTCGGCCCCGACGACGCCGTGGAGATCATCGGCCCCGACGGGGCGGTCTTCGCCAAGGGCCTGGTCCGCCATCCCTCGTCACAGATCCGGTCGTGGGCCGGGCGGCGGACTTCCGACCTACCCGAGAACCTGTCCCACGAGGTCGTACACCGTGACGACCTGGTGGTTCTGGGCTAGCGCCGGTCGTTCTGGGATAGGGCCACGGACCGCAACGGTACGATAGTGCGGTGACCTCCGATCCCCCGGCCACTCTGGCCCAGCTCGGCCGGCGCGCCGCTGAGGCCTCCCGGGTGGTCGCCCGAGCGTCCTCGGCCACACGGGACGAGGCCCTGGGCTGCGCGGCGGACCTGATCGAGCGGCGGGCGGGCGAGCTGCTCGAGGCCAACGGCATCGATATGGCTCGAGCGGTGGAGGCGGGCACTGACGCCACAGCACTCGACCGACTGACGCTCACCCGTGAACGGATCGCGGGCATGGCCGGCGGCCTCCGGGCCGTGGCCGATCTCCCCGACCCCGTCGGTGAGGTGGTCGAAGGATGGGTGCGCCCCAACGGGCTGCGGATCACCCGGGTGCGGGTGCCACTTGGGGTCATCGGCATCATCTACGAGAACCGCCCCAACGTGACCAGCGATGCCGCCGGGCTGTGCCTGAAGTCGGGCAACGCCGTGCTCCTGCGGGGCTCGTCGACCGCCATCGAGTCCAACCGGGCCATTGTCTCGTTGCTCCGGGCCGGCCTGGCCAAGGCCGGGCTGACCGAGGACGCCGTGGGCCTGGTTGCCGACACCAGCCACGAGTCGGCCGTCGAGTTCATGCAGCTCCGCGGGGTCATCGACTGCCTGATCCCCCGGGGCGGCCCGTCTCTGATCGCCACCATCCTGGAGCACGCCACCGTGCCCTATGTCATCGACGGGGACGGCAACTGTCACGTGTACGTGGACGCCCGGGCCGACCTGGACGTGGCCGAGGCCATCGTGGTCAATGCCAAGACCCACCGGCCCGGGGTGTGCAACGCGGCCGAGTCGCTGCTCGTCCACCGAGACGTGGCCGCTGCCTTCCTTCCCCGGGTGTCCGCCGCCCTCAGCGGGGTGGAGCTGGTGGGGGACGAGGCCACCCGGTCGGTGCTCCCCGGGATCGGGGAGGCAACCGAGGAGGACTACGCCACCGAGTACTTGGGGCCGAAGCTCTCGGTCGCCGTAGTCGGTGGTATCGACGAGGCCATGGACCGGATCGCCCGGTTCGGGACGGGCCACTCCGAGGTCATCATTACCGAAGACCTGGCCGCGGCGGATAGATTCACCTCCGAAGTCGACGCGGCGGCCGTCCTGGTCAATGCGTCGACCCGCTTCGTGGACGGTGAGGAGCTCGGCTTGGGGGCCGAGATCGGCATCTCCACACAGAAACTCCATGCCCGGGGGCCGATGGGCCTGCGGGACCTCACGAGCATCAAATACGTGGTGCACGGACAAGGACAGGTACGCCAGTGACCACGGACCATTCGAGCGACTACGCCACCGGCTTTCCCACCGCGGGTGCGCCCCGGTTCGACTCGATCGGCGCCGTGCGCTCGGGGCTGGCCGACGTCGACTACTTGGCCGACGAGGGGATCTCCGGCGTCGTCTACCTGGCCGACCGCTTGGCCAAGCCGGTCCTGGTCGAAGGACCGGCGGGCACGGGGAAGACCGAACTGGCCAAGTCGGTGGCCCGCATGACCGGGAGCCGGCTCATCCGGCTCCAGTGCTATGAGGGCCTCGACGAGTCCAAGGCCCTCTACGAGTGGAACTACAAAAAGCAGCTACTGCGGATCCAGGCCGACTCGGACCAGACCTGGCAGCAGCTCGAAGAGGACATCTTCTCCGAGGAGTTCCTCTTGGCCCGGCCCCTGCTCGAGGCCATCCGCTCGCCCGAGCCGGTGGTGTTGCTGGTCGACGAGGTCGACCGGGTCGAGCTCGAGACCGAGGCGCTCCTGCTCGAGATCCTCTCCGAGTACCAGGTCTCCATCCCCGAGCTGGGCACGGTGCGGGCCACGCAGATCCCACTCGTCTTCCTCACCTCCAACAACACCCGTGAGCTGTCCGAGGCGCTGAAGCGTCGCTGCCTCTACCTCCACATCGACTATCCCGACCTCGACCGGGAGCGGGCCATCATCCAGACCCGCGTGCCCGGGATCAGCGCCGAGCTGGCCGACCAGGTCGCCCGCATCGTGCGGTCCATCCGGACCCTGGAACTGAAAAAGGCCCCGTCGGTCTCGGAGACCCTGGACTGGGCCCGGACCCTGGTGGTCTTGGGGGTCGAGTCGATCGACGCCGAACAGGCCCGGGACACGTTGCACATCTTGTTGAAGTACCGGGCCGACATCGACCGTGCCGCCAAAGAGCTGGCCTCGGTCGACATCTCGGACTGACCGACCACCATGCTCGATGTCCTCTCCGGGTTCGTGTCCGAACTGCGGGCCGCCGGTATCCCGGTGTCCCTGACCGAGCACCTTGACGCGGCCGAGGCCATGCGCCACGTCCCGCTGGAGGACCGCGAGGCCCTGAAGTACGCGCTGGGGGCCAGCCTGGTGAAGTCCTCCTCCCACTGGCACGCCTTCGACACCGCCTTCGAGGTCTACTTCTCCCTCCGCGGCCCCGAGTACACCATCGACGAGAACAGCGCGGGCAAGGCCCACGAGGACCAGTCCAAGATGTCCGGCGACAGCGGGCGCCAGGGGAGCGGGCGCGGGGGCGGAGCCGGCCAGGAGGCCATGACCCCCGAAGAGCTGGCCGACCTGTTGTACAAGGCCCTGCTCGGCTCCAACGACTCGATGATCACCGCGGTGGCCCGCCACGCCGTGGCCCGCTTCGCCGGTATGGAGGCGGGCCGACCGGTGGGGGGCACGTACTACCTGTACCGCACGCTGAGGAACCTCGACCTCGACGGGGTGATGGAGCGCCTGATGGAACAGGCCCGGACCGGGGCCGCCCCTACTCCGGGACAGCCCGACGGTGAGGGACCCCACGGCCTCACCGGGCTGGAGCAGCGCCTGGTGCGCGACGAGTACCAGTCCCGCATCGACAAGCTGCGCCAGGAGATCGAGAACGAGATCCGCCGCCGGTTGGTGGCCGACCGGGGGAGCGAGGCCCTGGCCAAGTCGCTGCGCAAGCCCCTCCCCGAGGACATCGACTTCATGCACGCCACCCGGGACGAGCTGGTGGCCCTGCGAGGGGCACTCCAGCCGCTGTCCCGCAAGTTGGCGGTGCGACTGGCCCGCAAGCGCCGCCACGGCCGCAAGGGCCCGCTCGACTTCCGAAGCACGGTGCGCCATTCGCTGTCCACCGGCGGCGTCCCCGTGGACCCACGCTTCAAGTACCCGCGGCCGTCCAAGCCCGAGATCGTGGTCATCGCCGACATCTCCGGCTCGGTGGCTTCGTTCGCCCGGTTCACCCTCCATCTCGTCCACGCCATCGCCACCCAGTTCTCCAAGGTGCGCAGCTTCGTGTTCATCGACGGCATCGACGAGGTGACCCGGTTCTTCGAGGGCACCGATGACCCGGCTGAGGCCGTGCACCGCATCAACACCGAGGCCGACGTCATCTGGGTGGACGGCCACTCCGACTACGGGCACGCCCTCACCGTGTTCTGGGAGCGCTGGGGCGAGGAGATCAACGCCAAGTCCAGCGTGCTCTTGTTGGGCGACGCCCGGAACAACTACCACGCATCGCATTCGTGGGTGGTGAAGGAGATCCAGAAGAAGGCCCGCCACGTCTACTGGCTGAACCCGGAGCCCCGTGCCTATTGGGACTCGGGCGACTCGATCGTGGGCGAGTACGCCATCCATTGCGACGACGTGGTCGAATGCCGGACCCTCCGACAGCTGGAGCGGTTCGTGGGCGAACTGGCTTGAGCTCGCTCCGTCCCTCCGACGGCGGGTCCGACCATCCGGCCGGAGCCGGGCAGCCGCCAGGCGCTGCGGGAACCGAGTCTGACCGCAACCAGCCACCCGAGGGGATCCGGACCACCTCGTCCCCCTCCCCGAGCGTCACCCGCCTGGTGCTGGTTCGCCACGGTGAGGCGGTGTGCAACGTGGCCGGCGTCTGCGGTGGCCGCCTCGGCTGCTCCGGCCTGACCGAGCGCGGGGTCCATCAGGTGGAGCTACTCCGGGACCGACTGGCCGTGACCGGCGAGCTCGCCGGCACCGACGCCCTCTATGCCAGCGTCTTGCCCCGGGCCATCCAGACAGCGGAGATCCTGGCCCCCTCGCTGGTGGCCGGCGACGCCGACCCGCTCCCGGTCCTCGATGGTGAGGGCCCGGGCCTCTCGGTGACCTCGGACTGCGGCCTGTGCGAGCTGCATCCCGGCCAGGCCGACGGCCTGTCCTGGGCCCAGTTCACCGAGCGGTTCGGCCAGCTGGACTGGGACCGCGACCCCGATCAGATCATCGCTCCCGGCGGTGAGAGCTGGACGGGCTTCGTCAACCGGGCGGCCGACACGCTGGAGGCGATCGCCGCCCGGCACCGGGGACAGCTGGTGGTGGTGGCCTGCCACGCCGGGGTCATCGAGGCGTCGCTCCTCGCCCTCATGCCCGTGGCCGGCGGGCGCCAAGGGGCGCGGTTGCAACTGCGCACCCACCACGCCTCGCTCACCTCCTGGGAGGTCGACGAGGGGCGCTGGCGCCTGCTCGGCTACAACGACGGAGCCCACCTGGTCAGCGGCGTGCTGGCGGGGGCACCCGGCCTGCGGGCGCTCGGCACCCAACCGGTCGGGGCCTGATCGTGCCCATCGACCGCGGAGCGATCAGCAGACGACGTCGCTCAAGCTGCGGGGCGAATCAGCAGACGTAGTCGCCGTCGGTGGCTTGGTTGTTGACCTGGAAGGCGTTGTTGCTCCACTGCACGATGGGGACGCCGCCGCTGGGGAGTCCCTTCGAGGTCCTCTGCCATCCGGCGATGGTGGCGCAACTGTTCGGACCACTGCTGGTCCACGAGGCCATCCAGTAGGGGTAGTCGATGGGCCAGTTGCCGGCGATCTGGGGCCAGCCCCCTCCCGGGCTGGCATAGACACCCACATTGGCCGCGCCCGAGGCGGCGATGCCGTCATGGGCGCCTTGGATGACGAGGTCATTGGCGTGGGTGTCGCCCGACCACGCCGGCAGTCCGGACCCGGCGGTCGACTCGACGTCGATCCACCAGTTCACGTTGGTGGGGATCCCGGCGGCGTTGCCCTTGTTGACGGCGTCCTGGCCGGCTTCGTAGCCGTAGCAGTAGTTCGGGGTGTTGTTGCAGAACGCCGGCATCGGGCCCTGGGTCGACCCGTAGGTCAAGAACATGTAGAGGTTCAGGCCGGCCCCGGCCCACTGCACCTCTTGGCCCAAACAGCGGTTGGTGGAGCCGAAGGCCGCCCCCACCACCTGCACGATGTTGATCGCCCCGGCCGGCGGCAGGTTCCCGCAGTTGAAGATGGACACGTCATAGCCGTACGAGCCCGACGAGAAGCTGAGTGACGGCGTCGGCTTGGTGAACGTGCCGTCGCCGAACGTCTGGGCCGCGCTCACCATCGGCGCGTTCAGGTGCTGGCCGCCCATGGAGCCGTAGAACCCGGCCTTGCCGAAGGCGAAGATGCCGCCGTCCCTGGCTACCAGCCAGTAGCCCGTCTCACCCGGGGTGGAGACGATTCCCACGATCGGTGCGTTGAGATGATTGCCACCCTCGGAGCCGTAGAACTGCGAGGCGGTGATGCCGAACCCGAAGATCCCACCATCGGACGCCACCAGCAGGTACCCGCCCCCCGGTGTGGCCGTCATCCCCACCACCGGTGCGTTGAGTTGCATGTTGCCGGTGGACCCGGCGAAGGTGGCGTCGCCGTAGGCGAAGATGCCCCCGTCGGAGGCCACCAACCAGTACCCCTGGCCGTCGGTCGTGCCGGTCATGCCCACGATGGGCCGGTTCAGTGGCTGGCCGCCCCTCGAGCCGAAGTAGACGGCGTCGCCGAAGGCGAAGATGCCCCCGTCGGAGGCCACCAACCAGTACCCCTTGCCGTCGGCCGTGGGTGTCATGCCCACGATGGGTTGGTTCAGGGGCTTGCCGCCCTCCGATCCCCAGAAGTTGGCGTCACCGAAGGAGAAGATGCCCCCGTCCGAGGCCACCAACCAGTAGCCGCCGTGATCGTTGGTCGACGCCATCCCCACGATCGGAGCGTTGAGGGCCTTTCCCCCCATGGACCCGAAGAAGGGGGACCCGCCGAAGGCGAAGACCCCGCCGTCCGATGCCACCGTCCAATAGGACGGCACGGTGAGCGCGGCGTTGGACGTGGGGGAGGGCGCGGTCGACGGCGCAGTGGCGGGTGCGGGGGCAGGTGCCGATGTCGTGGGTGTCGTGGAGCTGGGAGCCGTCGTCGTCGGGGCGGACGTGGTCGAGGTGGCGCTGGGGTCGGTCGAGGGCGACGGCGTCGTCGTGGTCGATGCTCCCGTGGTGCCAGTGACGTCGGCACCGGCGACCGAGGCGGACATGACGATGAGGCCGAAGATGGCGAGGGTGGCCGCCGACAGCGCACCCAGGCGAGCGAGAGGTGTCCTGTGAGCCGGGCGGGAATTGGCGCGGATTGTCATGAGCTCCGAGTTGAGGGGATGGTCCGACATCACCACCGAGTGGCAGCAAGCCTGTGATCGGGTCGGCCACAGTCTTGTCGTGGTTGGCCCTCAGGTCAATGTTTAGGGCCCACAGGCGAAGACGCTGGTCAGTCCCGGAGGAACTCGGCGACGCGAAAGGCCAGGTCCAAGGACTGGCGGGCGTTCAGTCGGGGATCGCATGTCGTGGTGTAACGCTGATGGAGCTGGTCCTCCACGATGTCTTCCATGCCGCCCAGGCACTCGGTCACGTCATCACCGGTCAGTTCCACGTGCACGCCGCCCGGCCAGGTTCCCTCCTGGGCGTGTGCTTCGAAGAAGCCCCTGATCTCGGTGAGGATGTCGTCGAACCGGCGGGTCTTTCGGCCGCCCTCGGCGTTGATCGTGTTGCCGTGCATGGGGTCACACACCCACACCACCGGATGGCCCTCTTCCCGGACGGCTCGAAGGAGCGGGGGCAGCGAGGTCTCGACGTGATCGGCGCCGAACCGGGTGATGAGGCTGAGCCGACCGGGAACCCGGTCGGGGTTGAGCCGCTGGCACAGGCCGACCACGTCGTCGGGTGTGGCGCTCGGCCCGACCTTGGAGCCGACAGGATTGTGGATGCCCGAGAGGAACTCGCAGTGGGCCCCGTCGAGTTGCCGGGTGCGATCGCCCACCCAGAGCATGTGGGCCGAACAGTCGTACCAATCGCCGGTCAGCGAGTCGCGCCGGGTGAGTGCCTCCTCGTAATCGAGGATGAGCGCCTCGTGGCTGGTCCAGAAGTCGACTTGGTGGAGGCTGTCCTCTCGCGACAAGTCAATGCCGCAGGCGCCCATGAAGCGGAGGGCACGGTCGATCCCCTTGGCGATGGCGTCGAACCGGCGACCTTCGGAGGACGAAGCCACGAATTCCTGGTTCCAGGCGTGGACCTGGGCCAGATCGGCGAACCCACCCTTGGTGAACGCCCGCAGCAGGTTGAGGGTGGCCACCGACTGGTGGTACGAGGTGACCAGGCGGTCGGGGTCGGGGATCCGTGCCGCCCGCTCGGGCAGGTCGTCGTTGACCATGTGCCCGCGGAACGAGTCGAGCAACTGACCCCCGATCACCTCGGTCGGAGAGGACCGGGGCTTGGCGAACTGGCCGGCGATCCGACCCAGCTTCACCACCGGGACACCGGCGCCGTAGGTGAGGACGACGGCCATCTGCAAGATCACCCGGAGCTTGTCGCGGATCCCGTCGGCGGTGAAGTCGGAGAACGACTCGGCGCAGTCCCCCGCCTGCAGCAGGAATGCTCTACCCTCGGCTGCGTCCCCGAGCGCGGTGGTCAGGCGAAGGGCCTCACCGGCAAAAACCAAGGGGGGAAGGGAGGAGAGCTGCTCGTGGACCCGCTTCAGCTCGGCGTCGTCCGGCCAGACCGGCTGTTGTGCAGCCGGCCGCAG
>JAUTXB010000292.1 GCA_030838245.1 Acidimicrobiaceae bacterium | reverse complement strand
CTCCATGAGAGCCGCTACCTCGAGCATTTCACGCCGGTCGTCGGGGTCGGCCTCCAGCGCCGCGACCTCAGCCGCCAGGGCCGTGCGCTGATGCAGCCCCCCAGCGTCGTGGTCACCGACGGCGACTCCTACCGCATGCCCCAAGCCCGAGCCCGAGGAGGAGACCAGGCAAACAAACCCTGAACCCGTGGAGCGTGGCCTTGGGCAACCAGTGGCTTCTGTTATCCCGAAGACTTGACACATGCCTATATGGAAATATGATGGGCCCGTGGCCCGCTCTTCCACGACGTCCGATGTCTTCAACGCCATTGGCGACGTGCACCGCCGCGAAATCCTGGACGCGCTGATCGCAGGCGAGAAGACGGTCGGGGCGATCGTGACCGGCCTCTCGATGTCCCAGCCTCAGGTTTCAAAGCACCTGCGGGTGCTCAGTGAGGTGGGACTCGTCAAGTGCCGGGCGGAGGGGCGTCACCGGTTGTACCGCCTGGAACCCGCGCACCTTCGGCCGTTGCACGACTGGGTGGCCCGGTACGAGCAGGCGATGAACGACCGACTGGACCGGATGGACGACTACCTCAAAGAGCTACAACGACGAGGAGAGCGGCAGTGACACTTAATCGGCATGGGTCGGCAGTCATCGAATTTCCGAGTGATCTCGAGATTGTCACCACTCGAGAGTTCGACGCTCCGATCGAACTCGTCTTCGACGTATTGACGAAGCCGGAGCATGTGCGCAACTGGTTCGCTCCATTTGAGGACAAGATGACGGTTTGCTCGATCGACCTGCGCGTCGGGGGGAAGTACCACATGGTCTTCGTGACCGACGACGGAACCGAGTGCTCGTTTCGTGGAACCTACCTGGAGATCGAGCGGCCGACCCGGATCGTCGACACGTGGCTGTTCGAAGGTTGGCCGGATGCGGAGGCGGTCGAGACGGTAGACCTGCGCGAGACTGACGGAGTGACGCAGGTGAAGATGAACCTCGCGTTCCGTGACCAAGCTGGCCGTGACCACATGACTAGGACCGACGGCCAGGAAGACAGCTGGGACAAGATGGAGGATTACTTGAGGTCACTCGTGGATCCAAGTGGAACTGTCTCTGCTACTTGAGGTTCGCAGGGCGGCAATCGAACCAAAGGAAAGGCACTATGAAGCTTCTCCTCACTTCCGCTGGCATCAAGAACACGAGCATCCACGACGCGCTGGTCGACCTCCTGGGCAAACCGATCGCCGAGTCCAGCGCCCTCTGCATTCCCACCGCGACGTACCCCATGGGCGGTCCTGGCTCGGCATGGCGGTTCATCACCGGACGAGCCACAACTCCCATGTGCGAATTGGGCTGGAAGTCCCTGGGAGTGCTGGAGCTCACCGCCCTGCCCAGCATCGATGCAGAGCAGTGGGTCCCACTGGTCCAGGAGACTGACGTCCTGCTGGTGAATGGCGGCGATGCCTTGTATCTGTGCTATTGGATGCGGCAGTCCGGACTGGCGGACCTCCTGCCGTCGCTGCGCGCGGTCTGGGTGGGCCTGAGCGGCGGGAGCATGGTGATGACCCCCAGCATCGGGGAGGACTTCGTCAGCTGGAAGCCGCCCACTGGTGGCGATAGAGCGCTCGGAATAGTTGATTTTTCGATATTTCCGCACGTGGATCATGAGGACATGCCCGACAATTCCATGGCCAACGCAGAAAAATGGGCCGCCGGCCTGCCGGTGCCGGCTTACGCGATTGACGATCAGACTGCGATCAAAGTGACCGATGGTGCCGTCGAAGTCGTCTCCGAGGGGCACTGGAAGCTGTTCACCCCCTAATACCGAGATGGTCAGCGGATTCGGTCGTCCCTGTTCCTGCTACGAGGAAGCCATCGTCTGGTTCCAGGGCAGTGTGACAACGTGCGCGCGCATGGGAGACTGCTGCGCCGCTGCTTGGGATCGCCGGGCTTGCGGGCGGTATCAGGACAGGCCCGGGCGGACCAGGCCGGTCTCGTAGGCGATCACGACCAGCTGGGCCCGGTCTCGCGCGCCGAGCTTGGCCATCATCCGGCTGACGTGGGTCTTGGCGGTCAGCGGGCTCATGAACAGGGCCGCAGCGATCTCGTCGTTGCTCATGCCCGCAGCGACCCGGGCGAGCACCTCACGCTCCCGGTCGGTGAGTACCGACAGCGCGGAGGCGTTGACTGGCTGGGCAGGCCCGCGCCCGGCGATGCTGGAGATCAGCGTCCGGGTGACGGTCGGCGACAGCAAGGCATCGCCGCGGGCGACCACCCGGATGGCGCTGATGAGGTCCTCCGGCTCGGTGTCCTTGACCAGGAAGCCGCTTGCCCCGGCGCGGATCGCCTCGAAGACATATTCGTCCGCCTCGAAGGTGGTGAGGATGATGACGCGCACGCCGCTCAGCTCGGGGTCGGCGACAATCTGCCGGGTTGCCTCCAGCCCGTCGGTGCCAGGCATGCGGATGTCCATCAGCACCACCTCGGCCCGCTGCGAGCGGGCCAGATCGACCGCTGCCGCCCCGTCTGCGGCCTCTCCGACGACCTCGATGTCGGGCGCCGAGCCGGCGATGAACCGGAAGCCGGCCCGGACGAGGGCCTGGTCGTCGGCGACCAGGACCCTGATCACGGCTGGCTCGCGATC
>JAUTXB010000275.1 GCA_030838245.1 Acidimicrobiaceae bacterium | reverse complement strand
CACTGCAAAGTGGTCGTCGGTCTCGACGGTCAGATGATCCGACGGCCAGATCATCCGCACAACCGCGGCGAGGCACAGCGAGACACCCGTATCGAACGATGCTTCTATGGTTGTCAAGGGCTTTCTGGCGAGTCTTCGTGGTCGATCGATTGTGTAGCTGGCGGGTTGCCGCTGTTGCCGTCGAAGCGCACGCCACTGGCGTCGGCGTGTTTGCCCGTAGGTCGGTTCTGAGTGGGTCGGGCGTGGTCGGGTGCGTTCGCCCGGTGGACGATGGTAAGGGTGTTGGTTGATTCGGCGCGGTGTTGGCAAACCAGTGATGAGTCACTCGGCGATGCTGAGGACAGGCTTTTATCAGGCCGTGCATTAGTCCGCGTCGAGCAGATGATTAGCGCTGGAGTGGCGGGCGACAGATCGTTCGGAAGACAACCCTTGGGTGTCAGGCACCTTCGAGGGTCGGCCCGCCGCTCCATGCGATTTAGGGTCGGGGTAGGTGTCGGTAGACCTCGCGGGCGACGTAGCGCTTGAGGACTCGAATGATTTCTTTGGTTGATCGCCCCTCTTTGCGGCGCCGCTCGACGTAGGCCCGGGTGCGGGGCTCGTTGCTCATGCGGGTGATGACGATGCACCACAGGGCGTGGTTGGCATGGCGGTTGCCGCCGCGATCGAGGCGGTGACGGACGACTTTGCCGCTGGAGGCTTCTCTGGGGGCCACGCCACACAGGTGGGCCCAGGCCGCCTCGGAGCGGAGCCGTTCGGGGTTGTCGCCGGCCGCGGCCAGCAAGATGGCCGCGGTGAGAACACCGACACCGAACACGGCCAGGAGGCCGGGCGCAACGTCTTCGACGAGCTCGCCCAACAGTTCGTCGATGCCGGCCATCTCTTCCTCGAGGGCCACCACCCGGCGGCCCAAAACCCGCAGGGCGGTCTTGGTCGCGAAGATCACCGTGTCGCTGTCGGGCCTCGGCCGCAGGGCGGCGGTCTCCGCGGCGAGAGCATGTGGGGAGAGGCCCTTGAGCCGTGCCCGCAGCTCGTCGGGGGCGGTGAAGGACAGGTGGCGGATCTGGTTGAGGGTCTTGATGCGCACCTCGCGAGCGGAGCGGCGGGCCACCATCAACGCCCTGATGGCCTCCACCTTGCCGTCTCTGGTTTTGGCCAGACCCCTAGCGCGGCCGGACTGGGCGGCCCGGGCCGCTTCGATAGCGTCGACCGGGTCGGACTTTCCTTGGCTGCGGCGAGCCTGGCGGTTCTGGCGGTCGACCTCGATGACCTCGACACCGGCTCGACGCAGGAACCGGGCCAGGCCGGCCCCGTAGGCGCCGGTGCCTTCCACCCCGACTTTGACCACCGTTCCGAAGGCGGCCATCCAGGCCAGCAGGTGACGGTAGCCGGCCGGGGTGGCAGGAAAGGTTTCCACCCCGAGCAGACCCCCGATGGGATCCAACGCCGCGACCATATGCATCTCCAGGTGCGTGTCGACCCCGCCGGTGATAGCCCGGTCAACTTCGGTGACCGTCATCGCCATCCCTCCGAAGTGCCGCCGCCTAGGTGGAGGTGGACGTGGCGGACCACGATGCCCCCGGCTCGCATCACCTCGAGCGCGGACAGCATCATCTCGGCAGCGGCGACCTCGGCCAAGGGATGGGCCTCCACGATGACGGCCAGGTTGACTTGTTGCTCGCCGGCATCGCTCACCGGCGTCGGACTCCGACGGTGAGCTGGGCATGGTCTGCTCATGACGCCGCCGATGTCGTGTTGGGTTGGCTCAGCGATGTTGCACGCCACCCCATGGCGGCGGCCACGAACCGAGCCCGAGCGTGGGCCAGGCCGGTGGCCCGGGCCAGACGGGCTCGCACCGCCGGGCCGGCACCACCCCAGATCCCGAAGCGGTAGGGCAGATCCCACTCGGCCACCACCCCCCACCACAAGCAAACCTCGGCCACCGGGCAACCCCGACAACGGGCCCGGCCCTTGGCCATGGCCGTCCAGTCACCAAAGAACTCCGCCGTCCCCAACCCTGCGCAGGCGGCCCGGTCCATCCAGGCCCATAAGTCGGCCTTGTCGGGCGCGGGGACGGCGGTCTTGGTCGGCGCCGAGCGCTGATCGACCCGGATGCGATCTGTCATCTCGTCGTGCCACTCTGATGACACCACAGCAGCACTCATGGCGGCCTCCTGGGTTGACCCGTGGCCATCGCAGTCATCAAACGCCGCCCGCCCTCGCCGGCCAAGGGCGTATCCGTGGTGGTTTTCGACAGCCAACGCCCCGCCGTCACCAACGACACCGCCGACCACAACCCGATACCAAATGCCGCCGACACCGGCCCAGCCACGGCTTTCAGGCCCTCCAGCGCGTCGGCCTCGGCCACACCGCAGGGCCGGGGCAGGCTCAGCCCCCGCGCGGCCACGATCGCCGCCAGCCAGCCCACCAGCACCTCCACCCGCTGCCGGTGCCGACGCCACCAGCCCCGAACGGTGGTGTACGCAAAATGCTCGTCGATCTCTCCGGCCACCAAACGCGTCCCCGCCCCGGCCCCAACCGCCGTCACCGCCGGGCCGATCACCCCCACCGCGTCCAGCCTCCCCACCAAACAGAACGACGGCAAAAGAACTTCTGACCTTCGGCAAGATTCGCAGCGGGCTCTTCTCACCCAGATGCGGAACACCTCGCCGGCCCTCACGGACCGGAAATACCCCGACCAGAAGATCATCTGACCCTCGCAGATCACACAGCGCGGCCGGGGAACCCGCACCCGTTTGCCAGCCCTCGCGTACGCCTCGACCGACAACGCACACGGCCATATGATGGCCATCGGCGACTACCGCCTCCCGGGCCCCTCCCCCGAGCGCCAACTCATAGTGGGAGGGGCCCCTCAAACCTGCAGGA
>JAUTXB010000259.1 GCA_030838245.1 Acidimicrobiaceae bacterium | reverse complement strand
TGCGGGCCAAACCCAGGAACGTGTTGCGGTCGGTGTCATCGGTGAGATCCAACTCGGCGCTGCGGCGACCCCGAAGCCACGCCGCGTAACCAGGAGAGGAGCGGAACGGGTCCCCACCGGGGGGCTCGACCTTGATCACGTCGGCGCCGTTGTCCGACAAGAGCATGCCGGTGATGGGACCGGCGACGCCCCACGAGAGGTCGAGGACCCGAATGCCGTCGAGCACGCTTGTCATGTGTTCGTCCCTCCGGGTACGTCCGGGCCGGTGGCGGCCGCCTTGGCACCACACGACCCAACCAGGTGCCCGTGCCGCGGCCACACGGTGCGTCGAGGCCCCCGTTGTGGTTGCCGATTGCGTACATAGTGTCTGGTATGGCTCACCCTAGCAGGAGCGGCCAGGTGGCGGTCTGGTCAGGGGCCGGACTCAATCCCCTTCGAGGTATGGCGCCAGAATGCCGGCGAGAATCCGCCGCTGGCGGGCGGCACGATCGGCTTTGGGGGCTGAAACGTCGTACCCCATCGTGCCTTGGAGCTGTTGGCTGATGGCGAATCCACGGAGGACGAGAAACACCGTGGTGGCGAGGTCGGGAGTGCTTGCTGCTGGGCCTAGGCCCTCCCGCAACAGCCGCCGCACGTGATCTTGGGAACGCCCGGCGACGTCACGCATCGTCTTTCGGACCTCGACGCTGGTGCGAGGATCGTGGTCCATATTGAGCAGCACCTGCAGGTATGCCAAGAACTCCGGCGACCCGTAGTGAGAGGTCAAGATGTCCATCAGCTGCTCGACCCGCTCTACCGCGGTGTCCCCTTCGACGTGGGCATCTTCTACGACTTCGGCAAAATGCCGGGCGCCATCTTGGAGGACAGCGAGCATGAGGGCTTCTCGAGTTCCGAAGTAGTGCTGGATCACACCCCACGTGACCCCGGCGCGTCGGGCGATCTCGTTTGTGCTCGCCCGGTAGAACCCACACTCGAGTATGCAGGCCACCGCGGCATCGATGACCCGCCGCTTCGTGGCCGTATCATCGCCGGCCGGCGCGCGCTGTGGTCTCCGAACGACCCCCTGTGTCTTTTTCGCAGTGATGCTCACGTCCACACTCTATGGGACCGCTTGTTCGTCTCCGGTGTATCGCGCTGGCCCCAACCGCTCTGAGCCGACGGTGTTCCCGATTGCCTCCCGATCTCATGGGGAATCAGGCTGGCCGCAGCGACGTCGCCCAACGTTCGAGCCGGTCCCACAACTCGAGTCGAGAGTCGGTCAGGTTGTGGTTGTGCCCGATCCCAGCCAGGGTCAGCAGCGTCAGGTCACGGCACGCAGGGAGTTGCCCGGGCAGAGCCGCGGCAGGACCGGCGATATCGTGCTCGCCGACGGCGACGAATGTGGGAACGTCGATCTGGTCCAGTTCTGACCGGATCGACCCGGGTACCAAGCAAGCCAGGCCGACCAGGGCCAGTAGCCGGGAACTGGATCGAGCGGCGGCCGCCTTCGCCTCACTCGAGTGTGCTCCAACCAGCAGCATGTCCGATTCTGCGCTCGTGCCTTCGGGTAGCGGTGTGCCGAACCGTGCCCGGACCAGCTCAGGGAGTGCAGCGGCTAACTCTTCGGGCCGACCGACGAATGCTGCCTCCTCTTGGGTAAGCACCGAGGGAAGCCCACTGTTGGAGAACCCGAGAAGGGCCAGGCCACCAAAGGTACGGTGGCGCGCCTGTTGCACTGCCACCAGAAACGCTCCCGCCGAGTGGCCGACGCCCAGGGCCTCGAGATGGGTTCCGGCTGACACGCCCTCCACCTTGCCGAGCGACAACCTGTCGAGCACGTCCGACACCACGAGATCGAGGACGTCGGCTACGCGGTGAGGAGTCAGCTCGTAGCCGTCGATCGGCGCGTCGCTCTCCCCCACCCCGGGGGGATCGATGGTGAGGACATAGTGCCCGCGCTCAGCTGCGAATCTCGCCATGCTGTAACGATCGGTTGCCCCTGGTACCTCCAGGTCAAAGTAGGCCCGGCTCATGCCGCCTCCTGGGACGCAACACCACAAGAGCGGCGAGGCGTGCACCTGGTCAGGCACGAAGAGGTCGGTGGCAATACAGCCACATCCGGCGAGAGCATCTCCACCCAGGTCGACGGTCACCGGAACTCTTTCTGCGCCCACCATCACAGAGCCCTCCCTCGCCTGCTCACGGATCAGCCGCTACGGTTTTTGAGCATAGTGCTACCTATGGCGCTCATAGCGATCCCTATGGTTCCCAGGTGACGCACAATGAATATTTGATATGGTCCGTGTGCGGTTGTATGTTCTGCGGAGCAACAGCCAACGAGCTGCAGCACGGACGCACGTCAATGACTTCCCGAAGAGCTTGGGCACGTACCTACATGGGCGTTGTCAGTCGGCGAGGTTCGTCCTGCACCGAACGGCCGATCGATAACGGACCGCGGAGGGCGAGCCCTCGCGGCCAGGGGGAGGCGTCATGGGGTCGAACATGGTCGGTGGGAGGACGGTACTGCTCTGCCTGGTGGTTGGGGCGGCGTCGCTGGTGGTCTCCACTGGGGTGGGTGGATCGGCACCAGCAGCCAGCGGGGCCACGGTCTCGGCAAACGGTACCTGGCCCGGTGTCGGCAAGATCTGCGGCTCGGGGAGCGGCGGTGCATCGACCACTCGGGGGGTCTCGTCCAAGAGCATCGATATCGCCACCTTCGCCGATCCAGGCAACACGGTCATGCCGGGCCTCAACGTCGAGTTCTTCCAGGCGGCCGGGGCATTCGCAAAGTGGTGCAACGCTGCGGGTGGGATCAACGGGCGCAAGATCGTGGTGCACAACCGGGACGGCGCGCTGTTCAATGCCGCCCAGGTCACGAACCAAGCCTGCCAGCAGGACTTCATGTCGGTCGGGGGCGGCATGGCCCTCGATCAGCCGTCGGTGTCGGTCCGCGTCGGTTGCGGGCTGGGGCAGATAACCGGCTTCACCGTGTCGGATGCGGCGGTGAACTCGGCCCTACAGGTCAACCCAGAGGGTACGAACAATTCGATCGTCTCGGCCGGTTGGTACGGCGCGCTGGCGAAGAAATATCCCAAAGCGATCAAGCAGTTCGGCACCGGCGGCCAGAACAACCCGAGCATCCTCGAGCCGGAGAAGAAGTGGCAGACAGCGGCAGAGGCCCAGGGGTACAAGACCGTGGACTTCCAGGAGCCGCCGCTGTTCGTCACCGACTGGAAGCCCTACGTCGAGCAGGCCCAGTCCAAGGGAGTGCAGGCCCTGCAGCCCTCTGACGACTCGGACATCACTCCCTACGTGCAGGCCATGAACACGGTCGGCTACAACCCGGCCTTCATGATCCTCACCACCCAGTTCTACGCGGCGGCGACGATCAAGGCGGCCGCTCAGGCGCACTTCCCGACGACCTACACCGTCATCCAGAACTGGCCCTTCGAACTGGCCTCGAAGAGCCCCGGGGTGCAGCAGCTCCAGGGGATCATGCACAAGTACGCCGGCGGCGACCCGGTCGACTGGAGCGACGAGATCGCCTTCAACTCGTGGATCCTGTTTGCCAAGTCGGCCACAACGTGTGGCGCCAACGTCACGGTCTCGTGCGTGCTGAAGAATGCGGCCGCGCAGAAGAACTGGACCGGCGGAGGGCTCGCGGCCCCGGTGACGCAGCTGGCGATGTCGAACGCCAATCCGATCCCCAGTGCCTGTTTCGTCCTGATGACCGTCCAGCCGAACAAGTTCGTCTACGACTCCGCCGTGACCAAGCCCAACAGCGGGATCTGGAATTGCGACCCGAAAGGACTGATCCACCTGACGAGCACCGGTGGATAACGAAACTCAGCCCAGAAGGCACTCGTGGTGCCTGACCTCTTGATCTCGCATGCATGAATTCCTGATCTTCACCATCAGCGGGCTGGCCACTGCGGGGATCTACGCCATCACGGCCAGTGGGCTGACCCTTACCTATGCGACGACCGGCATCTTCAACTGGTCCCACGGTGCCATTGGCATGGTCGCTGCCTTCGCCTACTGGCAGATGCGGATCGGGTGGGGCTGGCCCACGGTGCCGTCGATCCTGGTCTGTCTGTTCGTCCTGGCCCCTGTGCTGGGTATCCTCATGGAAGCCGGCGTCATGCGCCGGCTCGAGGGCACCTCGGAGGCCTCCAAGCTGGTCGTCACCTTGGCTCTCGCCCTCTCGTTGCTGGGTATCGCCCAGTGGGTCTGGAACCCGACCACCTACCGATCGATCCCCCCGCTGTTCTCGGGGCACACGTTGGTGCTCGGCCCGGTCCGCATCTCTTACAACGACCTGACTGTTCTGATCGTGGCCCTGGTGGTGGCGATAGGGCTCCGGCTGCTGCTCTACCGCACCCGGCTGGGGGTGACGATGCGGGCCACCGTCGATGACCGGACCCTCACCGCACTGAACGGCTCGAGCAGCGTGGCCAACGCCCGGGCCGCGTGGGTCATCGGCTGCGTCCTGGCCGCACTGGCCGGCATCCTGGTCGCCCCCACCCTGACCCTCTCGGCCACAGCCCTGACCTTGTTGATCGTGAGCGCCTATGCCGCCTCGGTCATCGGGCGGTTGCGCAGCATCCCCATGACCTTCGTCGGGGCGCTCATCCTCGGCCTGGCCGTCAGCTATTCGGTCGCCTACCTGCCCCAGAACCCCTACGTCCAGGGCTTCGGCGGGGCGGTCCCTGCCGTGGTCCTGTTCATCGCCTTGTTGGCCCTGCCCCAGTCCCGCCTGCGCGGCCACCGGCTCCTCCGCAGCCGCGAGCTGGCCCTGCGCCCCTCGTGGCGGGGGACGGCGATCTTCGCGGTGTGCGTGATCGCCGGCACGGTGATGCTGGCCACGGTGGTGTCCACATCCGATCTGTTTAGCCTCAACCGGGTCTGGGGTCTGGCCATCATTGGCCTCTCCCTCATCCCCCTGGTCGGCTTCGCCGGTCGGCTGTCGCTGTGCCAGATGACCTTCGCCGGCATCGGTGCCGCCGTGGTCGGGCACCTGGGCGCCCACGGGAACCCTCTGTCACTGCTCGCCGCGGCGGCGGTGTGCGCCGTGGTCGGGCTCATCGTCGCCCTTCCCGCCCTGCGCCTGTCGGGGATCTACTTCGCCCTGTCCACCGCCGCATTCGCCGTGGCCATGGACGCATGGGTGTTCCCCCTCCCACCGTTCAACCTCTTCGGCCACCAGTTCGCTCCCTTTGGCTCCGGCTCGCTGGTGTTTGCCCCCTTCCGCGTCGGGGGCATGGCCCTTACCGGCAAGGAACCCCAGTTCATCGCGGGATCAGTCGTGTTCGCCCTGCTATGCCTGATCGTCGTGGCCGTCCGCCGTTCGGGCTTCGGACAGCGCCTCATGGCCTTGAAGGACAGCCCGGCCGCCTGTGCCACCTTGGGCATGAACGCCCGGGCGTCCACCCTCTCCGTGTTCGCCCTCTCGGCCGCCCTTGCCGGCGTCGGGGGCGGGATCTACGGCGAGGCCCTCGGCAGTGCGGCACCCGATGTCTTCCAGTTCTTCACCGGGCTGTCGATCCTGTTGGTCATGGTGGTGGTGGGCATCAGCTCGCTCGGAGCAGGCGTGGCCTGTGGGCTGTTCCTCGGGGGCCCGACACTGGCCAACTTCTTCCCTTCGCTGAGCCAGCTCAGCTCGGTGCTGGTCGGGGCGGCGGGCACCGGCGTCGGCACCACCCCGAACGGCACCATTCCCTCGGGCCTTCGCCCGGTGTGGTCATCTGTCATACGGAGGCGCTGGCTGCTCGGGGCCTTCGTAGTCGTGGTGGTGGGCGTCTGGGCGTTGCGCCTCAGCGGAGTCATCGGGAACTGGACCATGACCTGGATCGATCTGGCCGCCGTCATCGGCATGCCAGGCATTGCCTACACGATTGACTACCGGAACGGGGTCGCCCCGCCGGCCTTCGGCCTACCCGACCGCCGGATGGTGGTCGTCGCTGAGCCCGGCACCGGTGCGCCCGCGACGACAGCCGATGGTGCGATCGGTGAACAGGTGGTGGCGACCACGGGGAGCCCGGTCCGTGGGACTTGAGGTCACCGATGTCACGGTCCATTTCGGAGGGCTCGCCGCGCTGACCGACGTGTGCCTCGAGGCACCCAACGGGTCGATCACTGGGCTCATCGGTCCCAACGGGGCCGGCAAGACCACGCTGTTCAACGTGGTCATGGGCATGCAGCGCCCCACGGGCGGGACTGTTCGACTGGACGGTCGTGACCTCAGGGGGCTCGCGCCCCACCGTCGGGCCCGTCTGGGTCTCGGCCGCACCTTCCAACGCCTCGAGCTTTTCGGCACGCTCACGGTCCGCGAGAACCTCGCCGTGGCCGCTTCGATGGGACAGCGTCGCTTCTCTCGGACGGCTACCCGGCCTCCACCGGCCACGGCCGACGAGCTCCTCGACCAACTGGGCCTGCGGTCAGTGGCTGAGGTGAGGACCGACGCCCTCCCGACCGGCACCGGGCGGCTGGTCGAGCTGGGCCGGGCCATGGCCGTCAAGCCGACCGTGCTGCTGCTCGACGAGCCCGCTTCGGGTCAGGACGCAGAGGAAACGGCCCGGTTCGCCACCGTGCTCCGTGACCTGGCCGACGCCGGGCTGGCCGTGTTATTGGTCGAACACGACATGGACCTGGTCATGGGGGTCTGCCAGCAGGTCGTCGTGCTCGACTACGGCCGCGTGTTGTCTGCGGGCGAGCCGGCGATGGTCCAAGCGGACCCGGCCGTCCAACAGGCCTATCTGGGTTCTCTGAGCGGGACGCCCGATGGCTGACCAGCCTCTTCTCGAAGTGCGAAACGTCCATGCCGCCTACGAGGGCGTCGAGGCGCTCCATGGCGTCAGCCTGACCGTGGACAGGGGCACGGTGACCGCTGTGCTCGGGGCCAACGGAGCGGGCAAGTCCACGCTCCTGGCCGTGATCGCCGGCCTCCTCGTACCCACGGCTGGCGAGGTCCACTTCGACGGTGAGCGAACCAGGGGAAAGAGCGCGGCGCTCTTGGCCCGCGACGGTCTCTGCATGGTCCCCGAGGGTCGGGGGGTGTTCCCCAACCTGACCGTCCGGGAGAACCTCTGGGTCATGACCCACAGCGGCACGAACCGCAAGGAAGTGGAGGCTCGTGCCTACGAGCAGTTCCCCCGCCTGTCCCAGCGAAGAGACCAGCACGCGGGGACGTTGTCCGGTGGGGAACAGCAGATGCTGGCCATGGCGCGGGCCGTGGCCACCCGCCCCCGGCTCTTGTTGCTCGACGAGCTCTCGATGGGGCTCGCCCCCATCGTGGTGGACGAGCTGTATACCCATGTGGCCGAGCTGGCCGACGATGGGGTCACCGTCGTGGTCGTCGAGCAGTTCGCCCGGACCGCGCTCACCGTGGCCACGGCAGGGGTGGTCATGGCCGGTGGGCACGTCGTCCATGCCGGCTCGCCGAACGAGGTGGAGGGAGTGCTCCAGTCCGCCTATCTGGGCACCTCCGCGATCGGGAAAGAAGACCCCGTCGAGTCAGGATGACCTGCAGTCAGCCATCGCCTCCGAGGACGACGGCGCTGCGACCGGCACTGCACAGGACGTGATGAGCCTCGGCCACCTGGTTGGCCGCGGTTCCACGCAATTGGCGGACACCCTCGAGGATGTTGTTCACCCCGTGGATATAGCCCTCGCCCAGCAGCCCGCCATTGGTGTTGACGGGCAGCGTTCCCCCGACTTCGATGTTGCCGTCAGCGATGAAGTCCTTGGCCTCCCCCGGTCCGCAGAAGCCATAGGCCTCGAGCTGGTAGAAGACGACCGGGCTGAAGTTCTCGTAGATCATGGCCACGTCGATGTCGCTGGGTCGTAGACCGGTCGTCTCCCAGAGCTGTCTGGCCGTGTACTCGGCCTCGGCAAAACGAGACGTGTCGGCGCTGTAGTAATTGAACATCGTGTCGCCGTCGAAGAGGTTGCCCTGTGTCGCCGCTTCGATCCGAACCAGTGGTTGGCGAAGGTCTCTGGCCCTGTCGGTTCGGGTGACGACCAGGGCGACACCCCCATCGCTCTCCTGGCAACAATCCAGGAGGCGCAAGATGGGCTCCACGATCCAGCGCGAGCTCTGATGGTCGTCGAGGGTGATGGGTCGCTGGTAGTACCAGGCGCTCGGGTTCGTCGCCGCGTGCTTGCGAGCCACCACCGAATACCGGCCGAAGTCCTCGTTCCCGACGCCGTAGCGGTGCATGTACCGCTGGAACCACAACGAATAGATCTTGGCCGGGGTATCGAGCCCGTAGGGGCGGTACCAGTTCATGGAGGGAGTGGTCGGTCCTGGCGTGGGCTGACCGAAACGCCGCCCGGAGCGTTCGTTGAAGGCGCGATAGACGACGACGGCATCGGCGGCGCCCGAGATGACGGCTGCCGCCGCGTGTTCGATGGTGGCCGAGGCTCCACCGCCGCCAAACGGGGTTCGTGATGTCCAGCGCATCTCCTTGATGCCCACGGTCCGCATGAGAGCCAGCTCGTCGTTGGTGTCCATCGTGAACGTCACACATCCGTCGATATCGGACGGCTCGAGGCCAGCGTCGCCGATGGCAGCTCGGACCGCCTCGGCACAGAGCTGGAGCTCGCTCCGTCCTGAGTCCTTGGAGAACTCCGTCTGGCCGATGCCGACCACCGCCGCCCCATTTCCGATCGATGGCATCAGGCGTCCTTTCTCGGTGCCGGTCGGAACTGGGGCAGCTGGACACCGTCGACGTCCGAGAACACGACCTCGACGGCAATGTCGTTCTCCACTGCGGCCGGTTCGATGTCCTGGAGATTCGAGACCAGCCGTATACCCTCGTCCAGCTCGATCAGAGCGACGATCCTCGCCGCGTCGTCTGGTTCACTCGGGTGATGCGAGACGATCCAGCTGTGTAGCGTTCCCCGACCAGAGAGCTCGTACTCGTTCCACTCCAGCGAGCCACACCGCGGGCACATGGGCGAGGGCGGGTGCTGGAGTCGCTGACAGTGGGCACACCGGCGGGCCAGCAATCTTCCCTGTGTGACCCCATTCCAGAAGTACTCGTCGTCTCGATCCGGCGTCGGCGCCATCGCATGAGGCACGGCGTGGCCCCTCTCCCCCGAAGGTAATAGTGGCTACTATGCTTGGCCCTCGCAACCTACTCATGGATGCGCAGCAGGCGCAATGTCATGCGGCAACACGATTCGGCCACGGGCACAGTGCGTCGGTCACGTGTCGAGGAGGCATCTTGGACCCGACCATCATCGCCGATCGGCTGGGTGACGTTGTCGTCGTCACCATCGACCGCCAGCATGTACGGAACGCGCTTGATCTGCCCACACTGCACGAGATGGCCGAGATCCTCTCGAGATCGTCGGCGGAGGGGGCCCGTGCCGTTGTCATCACAGGAGCGGGCACGGTCAGCTTCTCGTCCGGGATGGACCTCCGAGCGCTGCGCGATACCTCCCAAGGCGAAGCACGTGAGGCCGTGACCGCCTTCGATGCGGCAATAAACGACGAGGCGAGGGTCCCGCTGATCGCAGCGGTGAACGGGTCGGCCGCCGGCGGAGGGTTCGAGATCGTACTTCGATGCGACCTGGCCGTTGCCGCCGACCATGCCGAGTTCCGACTGCCCGAGGTACAGCGCGGCATCGTGCCCGGTGGCGGTGGGACGCTGCTACCCGGCCGCATACCGCTCGCTGTTGCCCTGGAGATCGGCCTTCTCGGCGACCCCATCACCGCCCAGCGAGCCCTGAGCCTCGGCTTGGTGAACCGGGTCGCGCCGGCCGACAAGGTGGTCGAGGTCGCGGTAGCTCTCGGCCACCGCATCGCGGCCAACGGCCCTCGCGCCGTCGCCCGCACCAGGCAACTCATGTGGAAGACGGCAATGGACGGAGCCGCATCTGCGTGGGCCGAGACGAAGCGAACCTATGACGATCCCCTGCTCCGAGAAGAAATGGAAGAGGGGGTGGCCGCATTCGTCGAAAAGCGCACGCCAACGTGGTAGAGCGTGCCCAACCACCGGACGGCCTTGTGGGGCATGCTGCCTTCCCCAACCCGAGCGCGAGACGGTTATAGTAGTTGCTATTGCCGGTCGGAGGAGGCCCTGATGGTGTCAACGATTACTGAGCGCTTGATCTCTTCGGATGACCACGTCGACCTGAGCCATGAGAGCGTCAAGAAGAACCTGGCGGCCAAGTTTCATGACGACTACGACGATGCCGTCAATACGTTTCGCAAGTCGGTCATGGCCATGGCTTCCTCGACCGCCAACCAGCGCTGGCGCGAACAGCAAGGTCTGGCGCCCGATCCCACCGTCAGCATGGCCAGCAACCGCAAACATGCGGCCAGCGAACGCCTGGGGCACACCGATGCCAACGAGCGCCTCAAGGACATGGACCTCGACGGGGTGGCGGCGTCGGCCACCTACTGTGAGGTCAGCGCCTTTCGCTACCTCTACATGGTCAAGAACGGGTGGAAGGAATCGACACGGGCGTTCAACGACACCCTCGCCGAGTTCGCCTCTGCCGATCCGAAGCGCCTGGTCGTGTCCTACCCGATCCCGATCCACGACATCGACGCCGCCGTCGAAGAGGTGAAACGAGCGGCGGCACAAGGGTGCAAGTCGCTTCAACTGCCGGTCTTTCCCGCCGAGCTCGGACTTCCCGACTACTGGGACCAACGCTACGACCCGTTGTGGTCGGTCATCCAAGATACCGACCTGCCGATCTGTTGCCACATCGGGATGAACACGGCGCTGGAAGACCTGGCCATGCGTGACCCGACGCCGCAAAAGGGAATCTTCGTACCATGCGTGCCCTTGTCTGCGGCAGAGGCATTCGGGATGTGGGTCATGGGCGGAGTGTTCGAACGGTTCTCCCGTCTCAAGGTGGTGTTCGTCGAACCCGGACTGGGCTGGGTGTCGTGGTGGCTCTACATAGTCGACGACCTGATGACGCGCCAGGGTTACGAATTCCCAGCCATAACCGAGCTCCCGAGTCACTACTTCCGCCAAAACGTGTTCCTGACCTTTATCGACGAACCCGATGCCGTCCGACATGCCCACGACCGTCTCGGAATCGAGAACATCATGTGGTCATCTGACTACCCGCATCCGGTGTCGAGCTGGCCCAATTCTCGTACCATCGTCAATGAGATGTTCGACGGAGTCGACGAGCACGAGCGAGAGCTTGTCCTCAGTGGCAACGCTGCCCGCGTCTGGAATCTCTAGTCCGACGACGGCACTGGCTAAGAGCTTTCGGAGCTTGCCCAGTGTGAGTACGGATCCCAATAGAGGAAGGCATTCCCGACCTCGGCGTGCTGGCTCACAATGACTCCGGACGGGCCTGGTCAGGCCCGCTGCAAGATGACACCAGTTCGACTGGCGAACACCAATGCCGTACGGGGATCATCGAGCTGGTTGGCCGACGTTCCCCGCAATTGCCGAACGGCCTCGAGCGTCAGGTTGAGCCCGTGGATATAGCCCTCGCCGATGAGCCCGCCGTTGGTGTTGCAGGGAAGCCTGCCCTTGGGCCCGAGATGCCCATCGGCCACGAACTCCTTCGCTTCGCCGAATTGGCAGAACCCCAGGGCTTCGAGCTGCATGAAGAAGATCGGCGAGAACGCGTCGTAGATCATCGCCACATCGATGTCGTCACGTCCGATTCCGAAGTCTCCGAACAGGTGGTCGGCTGTCGCCATGGAGCCGTCCATCTTGGCGATCTCTGGCCGGTAATGATTGCTGGCGATTTCCTCTTCGAACAGGCCGGCCCCGGCCGCGGCGGCGATGACAATCGGCTCCTGACGACCGTCGGTCCGGTCGCTGCTGGTGATGACCAGAGCCACGGAGCCGTCGGTCTCCTGGCAACAGTCGAAGAGACGGATCGAGGGTTCGGCGATCCAGCGCGACGCCTGGTGCTCTTCCAAGGTGATCGGGCGACCGAAGAAATGGGCGTTGGGGTTGTTGGCGGCATAGTCCCGGAACTGCACGACAGCCCGGCCGAAGTCCTCATTGGTGGCGCCGGAGGCATGCATGTACCGGGTGGCGTTCAGCGACATCCACGATGCCGGAGTCAGCACCCCGTACGGAAAGCACCACTGCATCGCGGTCGAACCCGAGTGGGCCGAGGTCGGGCGGGCTCCCACCGCGGCACGACCGAAGCGAGCGCCGGACCGAGCCCGGATCGAGCGATAGGCCACCACTACGTTGGCCGCCCCGGCGGCTACAGCGGTGGCAGCATGAAGTAAGACCCCTTGCGAACCGCCGCCCCCGTAGGGAACTCGACTGGAGAAGTTGACCTCGGGGATCCCGAGCGCACGCACCAGCTCTGTCTCTTCAACCGGATCGATGGTGTAACTCACCAGGCCGTCGACGTCGTCGGTCGACAATCCGGCGTCGTCGAGTGCTGCAACAATAGCTTCGCTGGCCAGCTGGGTCTCGCTGCGTCCGGCCGCCTTGGAGAACTCGGTCTGGCCGATTCCGGCAATCGCCGCGGCCCCACTCAGCTTGGCACTCATACCTCGACCTCCCGTCTGACGAATACCGGGACGGCCATGCCGTCGCTCGTCGGCTCGAAGCGGACCTCGACCGGCAAACCGATGGAGATATCGCTCGGGTCGGTGCCGACAAGGTTGGAGAGAACGCGAACGCCCTCGTCCAGCTCGACCAGGACAGCCAGAACCGGATAGGTGAAGGCGGGGTTTTGGGGATGGTGCAGGAAGGAGTAGCTGTACACCACACCGGTACCGGCCAGGTCGACCATGGTGTGCTCGATGGAGTGACACCACGGACACATCGGTCGTGGGGGGTGCCGCAGCCGACCGCACCCCGAACAGCGTTGGGCGACGAGACGCCCTTCGGCCGCCGCCTGCCAATAGGCCTGGCTGTCTTCGGTCACGATGGGGGCAGGCCTCACGATATCGGCCTCGCCACTCATGGCCGGACCACCTTGGCATCGAGCACCGCACCGGTGGCCGCCAGTGCGTCGACTTCGTCATCGGAGTACCCGTGCTCTCTCAGGAGCTGCCTCGTATGTTCACCGCACAAGGCGGGGCCGCGCTGGACCACCGCGGTAGCCGGCGCCACGTTGACAAGCAGCCCGGGGTCCTCGAAGCGCCCGACATTGCCTGCCCATGTCGTGCTGACCAGCTGTGACGCCTGAGCATCCTCGTCGTCGAACAGCGTGCGGCAGAAAGCTTCGTCCACGATCTCGACCGGCACGCCCGCCTTGTCCAGTTCAGCGAACCATTGTGCCGCAGGCCGTTCGAGGAAGTGGGCGGCAAGGGCCTTCGACAACGTGTCGTCGTCGGCCTGGCCGTCTTGAAGGCCCGGTATCGCTTGGCCGATGACGGATACGAGTCGTTCTCGCTCCTGTTCAGAGACGGCGGCCAAGAACACCCAGCGCTCATCGGCACATTCGTACAGCCGATAGAAGGGCGACAACCCGTACTGCTGGCCGTCGACGTGCTCCCAGTCGCCGGGACTCCCATCGGCGTGTATCCAAGCATACGAGGTGTGCAGCAACCCGGCATTGACGATCGAGGTGCTCACTTCCTGACCTTCACCGGTCCTATCGCGGTGATAGAGGGCGGCGGCAATGGCGATGGCCGCCAAAAGGGCATTGCCGGTGTCCCCCATGTTCGAGCGGCTCCACAGCGGTGGATTGCCGGCATCGCACGCACCGTCTTCCCATTCGCTGCCGGTGAGAGCAGCTGCGTTCTGGTCCGTGCCCGGGAGGCTCGAGCGAGGTCCCTTCTCATAGCCCCGGGTATTGCAGTACACCAGTCTCGGGTAGCGCTCTTTCAATGTCTCGTAGTCGATACCGAGCCGTGCGGCCGCTCCAGGCCGCCAGTTCACGGTGAGGACGTCGGCCTGTGCGATCAGCTTGTCGAGGGCGCCACGTCCCCCTTCGTGCTTCAAGTTCAAGGCGATGCTCCGCTTGCCCCGGTTCGTCCCGAGCCCCATGTGGGTGCCGGCCCAGTACGTGTCATGGAGGGCGTGAACCTTGATGACGTCGGCGCCGAGATCGGCCAGGACCCTGCCGGTGAACGGCCCGGCCACTCCGAGGCCGAGGTCGAGCACTCGCACCCCTTCCAACGGATGGTTCAGGTGCTGTCCCTCGGGTCCGGGCGCCGTGACCGCTCCGTTGGCCTGGCTCGCCTCGCCGAGCACCTCATCGGTGTGCTGGCCCGAGCGCGGCGCCGGGCCCGATATCGCACCCGGGGTAGCGGAGAACTCGAGCAGCGACCCGGCATGACGAATCGGTCCCACCTCGGGGTCGTCGACCTCCACCACGCAACCGTCGGCTAGGAACAATTCGTCGGCCAATGCTTCTCCCGGCGAGCGAACGACCGTCACTCCCAGCCCTGCCGCCTCGCCCGCCTGCTCCCACTCCTTGGCTGGGAACTTCTTGAACGCTTCGGTGAACAGGGGATGCAAGAAGATGCCGGTCAGCAACCCGTCAGGCTCCATCGACACCCGGTCCGGATCGTCTCGATACGAGGTGTCCAGGCTCACGGCACTGAGCTCATCCTGCTCGGCCGACGCGAAGACCCACCGAGGGCGGACCGTCCAGTGGTGCACCCACTTCCCATCGGCGCATTCGTAGAGGCCTTCGATGGATCGTGAGTCGACGGGCCACATCCAATAGAGGGGGGCATCGGGGTTCTCGACCCTCTGCCAGACGAGCGAGACGGAAGCGAGCGCTCCCTGCAACAGCGACGTCGTCACCCGCTGCCCGACACCAGTGACCTCGCGCGCCCGAAGGGCAGCGGCGATCCCGAGAG
>JAUTXB010000251.1 GCA_030838245.1 Acidimicrobiaceae bacterium | reverse complement strand
AGCGGGCCCTCCTCCAGACGCAGGTCCAAGAGGAACGCCAGGGCAGCGCCCACGTCTCGTCCCGGCCCGATGCCCAACTGGTCCATGATCTGGGTGCCGTCGAGGTCGGGGCGGATGGCGTCGAGCTCTTCTTGTTCTCGCAGCTCGGCGATCCGGGCTTCGAGCTCGTCCATCCGCCGTCCCAGGGCCCGGGCCTTGGCCGCATTGCGGGTGGTGCAGTCGCAGCGGGTCAGCTCGTTCAGCCGGTCGAGCAGCGGCCCGGCGTCGCGGACGTAGCGGCGAACGGCCCGATCGGTCCACCCCAGCCGGTATGTGTGGAAGCGCAGGTGCAGCTCGACCAGCTCGGTCACCGTCTCCACCTCGTCTTTGGGATAGCGCAGTGCGGTCATGCGTTCGCGGGTCATCCGGGCGCCGACCACCTCATGATGGTGAAAGGTCACCCCGCCGTCACCAAAGGCCCGGGTCTTCGGCTTGCCCACATCGTGGAAGAGGGCGGCCAACCGCAGCATCCGGTCGGCGCTGGTCTTGTCCATCACCGCCAGCGTGTGGGCCAAGACGTCCTTGTGCCGGTGGATCGGGTCCTGTTCCAGGGCCAGCCCGGGAAGTTCGGGAAGGAACTCGGCCGCCAGTCCGGTCCTGACCACGAACCAGAGAGCCACCGAGGGAACCGGGACCATCACCATCTTGTCCAGCTCGTCTCGGATCCGTTCGGCCGACACGATGGAGAGGCGCCGGTGACCGGCCTTCACCGCCTCGACCAATTCCGGGGTCGGCTCCAGACCGAGCCGGGCGATGAAGCGGGCCGCCCGGAGCATCCTCAGCGGGTCGTCGGCAAAGGAGACCTCGGGGTCCAACGGGGTCCGCAAGCGTCGGGCAGCCAGGTCGGCCAAGCCGTCGAACGGGTCGATGAGCTCCATTTCGGGCAGGCGGAGGGCCATGGCGTTGATGGTGAAGTCCCGCCGGGACAGGTCGTCTTCCACCCGGTCCCCGAAGGCCACGTCGGGCTTGCGGGAGTCGGGGTGGTAGGCCTCGGCCCGATGAGTGGTGATCTCGTAATCCCGTCCTCCGTACCGACAGCCGATGGTCCCGAACCGCTTCCCCTGGGTCCAGACGGCGTCGGCCCACCCAGCCACGATCGATTCGATGGTTTCGGGCCGGGCGTCGGTGGTGAAATCGAGATCGGGAGCCTTGCCGCCGATGGCCGGCACCTCCTCAACCGCCGTGTCGCCGGCCACGATGGCGTCACGAACGGAACCCCCGACCAGGTAGAGGGTATGGCCGGCGGCCCGGAACCGCTCGGACAGCCCGGCGGTGGCCTCGACCAGCGGCTGCAATCGCGCGGGTAGCACGCCGCCGAGGGTAGTGCGACTGGCGTAGGCTGCCGTGCGAGGTGAACTGGGAACGAGGCAGCCTTTTGCCGCACGGCAGCCAACCCCGCGGCCCTGTGCCTGGGAACGGCCCCGCCCCGTTCTCCGGGGCGGCTGCGAGTCCTGCCCGAAAGCCCGGCGCCCACCGCTGTGCTCGGCGGTCGCTCCTGTCGTCTCGAAGGCCTCTCCTGAGCCAGATCATCGCCGTGGTAGGCAGCGTCGTCGTGGGCGTGGTCGGGATGGCGTCGGTGGCCGCCCCGGCGTCGGGCCTCTCGGTGGCGGCCAGTCCGGCCGACCCCGCCGCCGCGGCGCAGCCCTTGAAGCTGGTGTCTCAGACCAGTTGGGTGACCGCCGCCCACCCCACCTTCGATCTCGTGGTCGAGGCCGGCCCCGGGACCCCGACGATCAGCCACCTGGGCCTGAACATCGCCGTCTACCCGTGCCTCGGGACGCCCTCGGGATTCGACGAGACGCTGACCAAGTCCGGGCCCAGCGGGAGGGCCCTGGACACCACGTCGAACCCGGTGGCGTGGAGCTCCCTCGCCCCGGCATTCGGTGGTGGCGTGGACGTGCCGGTTCCGGTCACGGCCAACGGCACATCGTCGGGGTCGTCGTCGGCCGGAGCGCCCCTCGGGGGCTTCGTCGCCTCGCTGCGCGACTGCAACGTGGCCAACGGCGGCGTGTACCCGGTCCGGCTCCAGCTGGTGGATACCCGAACCGGCGGCGTCATCGGCTCACTCACCACCCACCTGGTGTACTCCACCGCCCCCGCCGACACGAAGAAGCTCCGCTTCGCCTGGGAGCTGCCCATCCAGACCCCGGTCGGATCGACCTCGACCTCGCCCCCCAGCTCGGTCCTGGCCGCCGATCCCCTCAAGGCCCTGGCCCGACCCTCGGCCGGGGCACTCGACAACCTGGCCGGCGTGGTCGACGCCGTGGCCGGTGCCCCCGGGGTGCCGGTGACCCTGGCCCCGTCGTCCCAGACCCTCCAGGCCCTACAGAGCTTCGGCCATGCATCGAGCGTCAAGGCGTTGACCACCGCGGCCAACCTGGCCGACCGCCAGTTCTTGTGGACGTCCTACGTGCCCGTCGACGCCACGGCGCTGGTCGACACCGGGCTGACCGGCGAGCTGACGCTCCAGCTCCAGGCGGGATGGTCCACCACCGCCCAGGAGCTCCAGTTGGACTCGAAGCGCCCGGCGCCGGCACCGGGCGTGCCGGGAACGGCCGGGGCCTGGGTGACCAACGACACCGTCGACGACGCCACCCTCGGGCAGCTCCAGAGCCAGGGATACGACCAGCTGGTCCTGCCCTCGTCCGACCTGACCTCGACGCCATCACCGTCGTCGAGCGGCTCGACGGCCGCGCCGTTCACCCTGACCGCTCCGAACGGCGCCCCCTTCACCGCCCTGGCCACCAACTCGGACCTCTCCTCCCGGTTCACCGCCGATCCGGGTGACCCGGTGCTCGCCGCCCACCAGCTCCTGGCCGAGCTGGCCCAGGTCTACTTCGAGGGTGGGAACACCCAGTCCGTCCGGGGCGTGGTCGCCGTACCCCCCAACAACTGGGTGGCCGACCCCACCTTCGTCAGGACGCTGCTCGCCGGGTTGGCCCAGAACCCCGTGGTCCAGGCGGTCACCGTGTCCGGACTGTTCCAGTCCCTTCCCGGCCCGGTGGCCTGCCGGACCCAAGGCTGCAAGCTGAGCGCATCCGCCAAGACAGCCGGGGCGGGGCTGCCGGTCACGGCCATCAGCACCCAGCGCACCCGTCTCACCAACTTCGGCGCCGCCGCCCCGTCGGCCCAACAGGTCCGCTTCCAGATCAGTGAACTTCTCCTTGCCGGTCAGTCCGAGATCCTCCGACCGGGACAGCAGGCCCAGGTGGTGCAGAGGAGCGGGACCGCCATCGGGGCCCAGCTCGGCCAGTTGAGCGTGGCCGGTGACAAGAGCTTCACCCTCACCGCCCGCAACGGCAACATCCCGGTAACCATCGCCTCCAACGCCGCGTACCCGGTGAAGGGGACCCTGACGCTGACCAGCGACAAATTGACATTCTCCGGCGGAGCCACCCACCACTCGCTGTCGGTATCTCTGGGCAAGAGCACCAACAACTACTACGTGCCCGTGCAGGCTCGGGCCTCGGGTGAGTTCAAAGTGGGGATCACGCTCACCTCGCCGTCCGGAGGCCTCGTCCTGACCAGAGGGGCGGTCACCGTTCGCTCCACGGCCACCTCGGTGGTCGGGATCGCCCTGTCCCT
>JAUTXB010000238.1 GCA_030838245.1 Acidimicrobiaceae bacterium | reverse complement strand
AACATGTCCCCGTGGTGAAAGGTTGGTCACCTCCCAGCGGCGACAGACCACCTCGCGCTGTTTCGTCCCGGCCCGCAGGCGGTCACCTGCGCGCCGTACACCGTTTATCCAATGGAAACCTTCTGTTCCATAAATGGACATCCACGGGGAGTTGAATGGACACGCGGCCGCTATCCGGTCGTTTCGGCACGAGCTCCCCCGGCATCGGAGGCCAGGTGTTTTTGGGCGACAACAAGTCACTCGCTCGACAGAGCCCGCGGTCAGTGGCGGCGCGGCTCCTGGGCGGCGTCGACCCGCTCGGCCTGGCCGATGCCGTGGTCCGGGTGGCGGCCCGCACAGCCACCGGCGCCCTCCCTCGCCGAATGGCCGGCCTCGGCGTCGAGCTGTCCAAGATCGCGGTGGGCAAGTCCACCGTCGCCCCCGAGCCGACCGACCGTCGGTTCGCCAACCGGGCCTGGACGGAGAACCGTGCCTTCCGACGGCTCGGCCAGACGTATCTGGCCTGTTCCAAGACCGCATTCGACCTGGTCGAGGAGGCCGATCTCGATTGGCGCACCCGGGAGCGGGCCCGGTTCGCCACCGCCCTGGTCACCTCGGCCCTGGCGCCGACAAACGTGCTCGCCCTCAATCCCGACGCCGTCGTCCGGGCCTACGAGACCGGAGGCCGGAGCGTCGTGTCGGGACTGGCCAACATCGCTCGTGATGTCCGGTTCAACCACGGCCTCCCCCGCACCGCCGACCCGGACGCATTCGAGGTCGGGCGAAACCTGGCCGTCACGCCCGGGGCGGTCGTCTTCCGCAACGAGGTGTGCGAGCTGCTGCAGTACACCCCGACCACCGAGACCGTCCGCACCACTCCGATCGTGCTGGTACCGCCACAAATCAACAAGTACTACTTCATGGACCTCGCCCCGGGTCGGAGCTTCGTCGAGTACGCGGTCGGGCAGGGCTTCCAGATGTTCCTGGTGAGCTGGCGCAACCCCACGGCCGAGCACCGCCACTGGAACCTCGACACCTACGTGGCCGGGGTCAAAGAGGCGCTGGTGGCGGCCACCGAGATCTCCGGCGCCGACCAGGTCAACACCGTCTCGTTGTGCGCAGGCGGGATCACCACCGCAGGCCTCCTCGGCCACCTGGCTGCCACCCAGGAGACCCTGGTCAACGCGGCCACCTTCGCCGTCACCCTTCTCGACTTCTCCGTCCCCACCATGATCGGCCTGTTCGGGAGCCAGCGCGTGGTCGACAAGGCCCTGGAGCAGACCCGCCGCCGGGGCGTCCTGCCCGCCCACCAGGCCGCCGCCCTGTTCTGCATGCTGCGACCGAACGACCTCATCTGGAACTACTGGGTCGGCTCCAACCTCCTCGGCGACCGGCCACCCGCCTTCGACGTGCTCTCCTGGAACGCCGACCCCACCCGCCTGCCGGCCGGGCTCCACGCCGACTTCTTGGACATGTTCGCCAACAACTCGCTGGCTCGGGGGACGTTCTCGGTGCTCGGGTCCCCGGTCGACCTGGGCAAGGTCGAGTGTGACGCCTTCGTCGTCGCCGCCCGCACCGACCATCTGACCGACTGGAAGGCTTGTTACGCGACCACGCAGCTCCTCGGCGGCTCAAGCCAGTTCGCCTTGTCCCGCTCGGGCCACATCCAGAGCCTGGTCAACCCGCCCGGCAATCCCAAGATGAGCGTCTCCCTCGGACCGGTGCAGGGATCAGACCCTGACCAGTGGTTGGACGGGTCCGAGTCCCACCCGGGCTCGTGGTGGGAACAGTGGGCGCACTGGGCCGGGTCACGGTCGGGCGAGCCGCGATGCGCACCAACCCGTCTCGGCAGCGAACGACACCCGACGATCGAAGCGCCGCCCGGGCGCTACGAGTTGGCCCCGTGATCACCCCGCCGACCGAACAGTTCCACATCAACCCATACAAGCACCGACAGAAAGGCACAACATGAACGCACTCCAAGTCACCGAGAAGGTCCAAGACGGCATGATCAAGGCCATCGAGACCAGCCAGGGATGGACCCTCGGTGCCCTGCAGTCGACCTCGTCGGCCTTCGACACCTTCCGTCCGGACATGTCGTCGATGCCCTTCGCCGACAAGTTGCCCACTCCGGATGAGACCTTGGACACCGCCTTCTCCTTCGCCGGTCGCCTGCTCGAGGCCCAGCACGCCTTCCTGTCCGGCCTGGTGGGCATGACCGCCCCGGCGCCGGCTCCCACCCCGGTGGCCAAGAAGGCCTGAGCGGCGGGTGCCGCAAGCCGTCCTCACCATCAACAGCCGGAACTACGGCGCCTGGTCGCTGCGGGGCTGGCTGCTCTGCCGGTTCTCGGGCATCGACTTCACCGTCGAGGCCGTCGACACCCAGGACCCCGGGGTCCGAGCCGAGCTGCTCATGCTGTCCCCGTCCCTCTTGGTGCCGCGGCTCACCCGCGGCGACGTCGCCGTGTGGAGCACCCTGGCCATCGCCGAGTACCTCCACGAGCTGGTCCCCGAACGCAGCCTGCTCCCCGCCGATCTCGTCGAGCGGGCCCTGTGCCGCTCGGTGTCCGGAGAGATCCAATCGGGGTTCGCCAACCTGCGCTCGGCCCTGCCCATGAACCTGAAGGCCGACCATCCCGGCTACCCGATCTGGGAGGGGGCGCGGGCCGACCTCGACCGGGTCGAGACCATATGGAACGAGTGCATTTCCGCCTCGGGCGGTCCCTTCCTCTTCGGAGAAGGGCCGACCATGGCCGATGCCATGTTCGCGCCGGTGTGCACCCGGATCCGGACCTACGACGTCAAGGTCGGTTCGCTGTCGGCCGACTACACCTCGACCATCCTGGGCCTCTCGGAGATGGCGGAGTGGACCGAGGAAGCCATCAAGGAGCCCGAGGACGTCGAGGAGCTGGAGATGGAGTTCTAAGTTCGCCCATAGGGCGAGGCACAGGGCGGCTCAGTCGTTGGCCAGGATGAAATTCCGCACGATGGGATAGATCTGCTTTTCCCACCGGCTCCCGCTGAACACGCCGTAGTGGCCCACCCCGGGCTGGAGGTGATGGCGCTTCTTCGATGCCTTGATGCCCGAGCACAGCGCCTGGGCGGCCATGGTCTGGCCCATCCCGCACACGTCGTCCTTCTCCCCCTCCACGGTGAGCAGGGCCGTTCGCTTGATGGCCGCCGGCTCGACGGGCACGCCCTGCCAGGTCAGTTGGCCCTGGGCCAGCAGCTCCCGCTGGAAGACGCGGTCCACGGTCTCCAGGTAGAACTCGGCCGGCATGTCGAGCACGGCGAAGTACTCGTCGTAGAAGTCCTCGATCCCCCTGGCCTCCTCGTAGTCGCCGCGGACCAAGTCGTTGTAGAGGGCGATGTGCTGTTGGACGTGACGCCCGAGGTTCATGGCCACGAACCCGGACACCTGGATGAAGCCCGGGTACACCCGGCGGGTGGCTCCGCGGTAGCGGAACGGCACGCGGGTGATCACGTTCTGCTCGAACCAGCTGAGCGGCTTGGAATGGGCCAGCTCGTTGACCTTGGTCGGGCTGACCCGGGTGTCCACCGGCCCGGCCATCAGCACCAGGCTCTTGGGCTGGGCCGGGTTGTCCTGGGCGGCCATCAATGACGCTGCGGTCAGTGCGGCCGGGCACGGCTGGCAGACGGCCATCAGGTGGGTGCCCGGTCCGATGAACTCGAGGAAGCTGACCAGCTGGCCGACGTAGTCGTCGAACCCGAACGGGCCGTGCTCAACCCCGACGTCACGGGCGTTCAGCCAGTCGGTGACGTACACGTCGTTGTCGGCCAGGAGGGAGCGGATGGTGGAGCGGAGCAGGGTGGAGAAGTGGCCGGCTAACGCAGTGACCAGCAGGACCTTGGGCTGGGACCCGGGGACGTCCTTGGCGAAATGGAGGAGGGTGGAGAACGGGGTGGCCAGGGCCACCTCCTCACGCACGGCGGTGGGTCGCCCGGCCACCGTCACCTGGTCGATGCCGAAGGGGGGCCGCTCGTGGGTGAGCCGGGACCGGCCCACCATCTCGTAGCCGGCCGACAGCCGTCGGGACAGCGGATTGTCCGTCCAGGCGTCGGGCAGCTCGCCCACCGTCCACCGGGCCAGCCCGGCCAACGCACGGACGGGAGCAGTCAGGTCCCGTTGTGCCTGATATGCCTGGTAGAGCACGATTGCACCTGCTGTCCACGGTTGGCGAGGTCCTCGGAAACGACGAGTGATGACACGGTACCCGGGATGCGAACCTCCTCAGGCCGCGATCGCCCGTGGGTGCGGATTGTCGTAAGCTGATTTTGATACAGGTTCTAGAAACCTGGTGAGACGATCACCCGGGAGGGGCGCCATGCAACTGTCCGACATCGACCTGTGTGACTCGGAGAACTTCGTCGCCGGTGTCCCCCATGATTGGTTCGCCATGTTGCGCAAGGAGGCGCCCGTCTGGTGGCACGACGATCCCCTCAGCACTGGCGGGGGCTTTTGGGTCGTGACCCGCTACGACGACTGCGTGACGGTCAACCGGGAGTTCGACCGGTTCTCCTCCCAGCAGGGCAGCGCGCTGTTCATGGACATGGACCCAGAGAACCTGGAACAGCAGCGGCTGATGATGCTGAACATGGACCCGCCCATGCACACCCGCTACCGGCGGTTGGTGAACAAGGGGTTCACCCCCAAGATGGTCCGTGACCTCGAGGCCAAGGTGGTCGGGTACGCCGATGCCATCATCGACGACGTGTGCGAGAAGGGCAGCGCCGACTTCGTGACGGAGATGTCGGCCGAGCTCCCCCTCCAGGTCATCGCCGAGCTCATGGGGGTTCCCCAAGAGGACCGGCACCTGGTGTTCGACTGGTCCAACCGGATGATCGGGTCCCAGGACGAGGAGTACTCCGACGGCGACACCGCGCCTGTCGCACCGAGCAGCGACCCCGGTGCGGCCAACGCCATGGCGGCCATGGAGCTGTTCGCCTACTGCGACGAGCTGGTGGCCAAGAAGAAGGGCAACCCCCACGAGGACCTGATCAGCGTGCTGTCCACGGCCGAGATCGACGGGGACGAGCTCTCGACCACCGAGATCGACCTGTTCTTCCTGTTGTTGGCCGTGGCCGGCAACGAGACGACGCGGAACCTGATCTCGGGGGCCATGGTCGCATTCTTCGACCATCCCGACCAGTGGGCGAAGCTCCAAGCCGACCGTTCGCTGCTCAACGGCGCGGTGGAGGAGATGCTCCGCTACGTCACCCCGGTGATGCACTTCCGGCGCTCGGTTGTCGCTGACACCGAGCTCGGCGGCTACCCGGTGTCGGCTGGCGACAAGGTCGTCTTCTGGCACACCTCGGCCAACCGGGACGAGACCGTGTTCGAGAACCCTGACACCTTCGACATCACTCGCACCCCCAACAACCACATTGCCTTCGGGGGCGGCGGACCGCACTTCTGCCTGGGCGCCAACCTGGCCCGGATGGAGATCAAGGTGATGTTCGACCGCCTCCTCGATCGGATGCCCGACCTCCGCCAGGACGGCAAGGTCGAGCGGCTCCAGTCCAACTTCATCAACGGGGTGAAGCACATCCCCGTGGCCTTCGAGCCTTCGGCGCCGCTGGGCCGGTAGGTCTCGCTCGTACGAGGAATACTCAGAAGTGGACAGGGGTGGGAGGAGCGTCCGGGTCACCGCGCCGGATGAACACTCCGGCCACGGCTCCGGCGAAGGCGATCACCCCGCCGATGGCCAGGGCCTCATGGAATCCGGACATGAATGCCGCATGGCTTCCCGATGCCACCACCGCCTGCACGTGGGCCGACCCATGCCCGCTTCCAGCTGAGAGACCCTGGGAGACCCGGCGCGGGTCGATCTGGAGGTGATGGGCGGCCGCCCGGTCGATGCCCAAAGAAGCGAGCTTGGCCGGAAGAACGGATTCGGCTCGGTTGGCGATGATCGTACCGAGGACCGACGCACCCAACACGCCGCCGAACTGCACGGCGGTGGCCTGAAGGCCGCCGGCCAGCCCCGAGTCGTCGACGGGAACGCTCCCGATGATGGCCTCGGCCGATGCCACGACGACCAGGCCCAACCCGATACCCAGCCCGCACAACGACGGCCACAGCGCGATGTAGGCCGAACCCGCCGCCAGTGTGGTCAGTCCGAAGAGGGAGAACGAGACGAAGAGGAGACCGATAGTGATGGTGGGCCCCGGACCCAGCCGCGACGTGAGCCTGGGGGCGATGAGGCTCGAGAGGGCAAAGAGCAAGGTAAGGGGAAGGGTTCGAGTGGCGGCGGCGATCGGTCCGAGCCCCTGCACGTTCTGGAGGTACAGGCTGACAAAGAACAGAACGGCGAAGAGGGCAAAGAAGCTCAAGATGACGGTCACGACGCCCAGCGACACCGACCGATTGCGGAAGAGCCGGGGCGGGAGCAGCGGTGCGTCGGTGCGCAGCTCGACGAGGACGAAGACAACGAGGAGGGCGATCCCGCCGATGATCAGTCCGATGACCCGGGTACTCCCCCATCCCCACGATTGCGCCTCGACGACGCCGACGATCATGGCCAACAGGGAAGCGGCCAGGATCACGACTCCGGCGACATCCATCCGCTCACGCACCGACTCGCGGCTCTCGGACAGGACGGTAAAGCCGATCACGCAGGTGACGATGGCCACAGGGACGTTCAGATAGAAAACGCTTTGCCACGACACGTGTTCGACCAGGAGTCCCCCGAGAATCGGAGCGCCGGCGATGGCCAGGGCCGAGGTAGAGCTCCAGATACCGATGGCATGGTTCAGGCGGTCCTCGGGGTAGGCCACCCGGAGCAAGGCCAGGGTGTTGGGCAGGAGGAGGGCGCCGAAGGCTCCCTGTAGGGCCCGCATGAGGATCACGCCCTCGATGGACCCGATGGCCCCGACCCCCACCGAGGCGGAGGCAAAGCCGATGACCCCGACGAGGAAGACGATCTTCCGTCCGTACCGGTCCCCCAGCCGGCCCCCGACGATGAGGAGCACGGCCAGGGCGAGCAGATAGGAATTGG
>JAUTXB010000209.1 GCA_030838245.1 Acidimicrobiaceae bacterium | reverse complement strand
GCGCCCCGTGTCGTCCGTCACCCGGACCTCGACGTTGGGGGCGGGGCGTCCGGCCGCGGCCAGCAGATGCTCGGCCCCGGCCAGCGCCTGTCGGTGGGCGTCGGGGCCCAAGAAGGTGGCATTTCCCGACAGCTCGGTCATGCCGTACCCCTGGGTGAAATCGACGCCCAACACATCGATGGCCCGGCGCAGGAGGCTCGGTGGCATGGGCGCGGCCCCGTAGGCCACCTGCCGGAGCGATCGGAGCCGGGCGCGCTCCTCGGGGTGATCGTCCAGATGATCGAGCAGGCTCGACATCATGGTTGCGGTCACTGTCACCGAGGTCACCACGTGGCGTTCGACGTCGTCGACGAAGGCGGCTGCCTCGAACCGGTCCATGACCACTACCGGCCGCCCGGCAGCATGGAGCCGCAGCACGTTGTAGCCGGCTACGTGGCACAAGGGGAACGGGTACAAGAACACATCGTCAGCCGCGATCGGCCGCCCGTACTGGCTGGCGGCGATGGCGGCACCGAAGTTGTCGTGGGTCAGCATCGCCCCCTTGGGCGACCCGGTGGTGCCGCTGGTGTAGATCAACCACGCCGGTGTGTCACCGTTCGATGAACCGGTGACCTCCTCCGACGGTCGGGCCGGCGCTCCGATCCTCGCCGCACCCACCAGCGAGGACCACCGGTCCAGGTCGATGCGGGTATGGACATCGGGGTGCTCGGCGGACAGGGGTGCGAGGCGATCGAGCTCGTCACTGGGACCGATCAGCACCGATGACCCGGACCGACTGAGGATCGACGCCAACTCGGCCGGGGCCAACCGGTGGTTGAGGAAGACCAGGATGCGGCCGGCCCGGGGCACCCCGTAGTAGCACTCGATCCAACTGGGATGGTTCTCGCCCACGATGGCCACGCGGTCGCCTGGCTCGGTGATGGTGGCGATGGCCCGGGCCGCTCCCCGGCAGCGGTCCGACAGCTCGGCGAAGGAGATCTCCTCGCCCCGGTAGCACAGGGCCGTCCGCTCGGGGTGAGAGGCAGCGACCGAGTCGACCAACTGGTGAAGCAGCACGGCGCGACTCTAGCCATCACCACCTCCGGCCAGGCCTGCCGGGCCACGGTGGTGGGCCCTCAGGATCGGACGATAACCTCGCACGGCGCAGCGAACGGAACCGGGGTGACCACGTTGACAGAGCGATCGCAGTTGCAACAGGTGGCTGACGAGCTCGAGATCAGGAACCTGGTCGCCGAGCTCGCCCACATGGCCGACATGGCCTCCGAGGACGATCTGTCCGAGTACATCAGTCGCTTCACCGAGGACGCCCGTTGGGAGATGGGAGGCAACGAGATCCGTGGCCGCGACGACATCCTGGCTGCGGCACGGCAGCGGCGGGCCTCGGGAACCCAAGGCCCCGGCACCAACAGCCGGCACGTGATCACGACCCAGTCGGTCTGCCTCGACGGCAGCGACGGGGCCACCGGTGAGGCGTACTTCCTGTTCGTGGGGGACACCAACACCACGCCCCAGGTCAACGGCATCGGGCACTACCGAGATCGCTTTCAGCGCACGCCCGACGGTTGGAAGCTCCTGCACCGAACCATCACCTTCGGCTGATAGGCCGGGGAGGACGACCATGGCAGATGGACTGCAGGGAACAGTGGCGGTGGTGGCCGGAGCCAGCCGCGGCATCGGCAAGGGAATCGCACTGGAGCTGGGTGCGGCTGGCGCGCACGTGGTGGTGTGCGGCCGGACCCTTGGCCCCCGGGCGGACGGACAACCTGGCTCGCTGGAGGGGACGGCAGCCGAGATCTGCGCGGCGGGAGGCTCAGCCACCCCCATCCGGTGCGACTTCACCGACGACGCCGACGTGGCTGCGTTGTTCGCCGTCGTCAACAGCCAACATGGATCCTTGGACATCCTCGTCAACAGCGTGTTCAACGCACACGAGTTCGCCGCATCCATCGGACAGCGGTTCTGGGAGCTGCCCGTTGACACCTGGCGCCAGGTGGTCGATGTCGGGACCCGTTCGGCGTACGTCGCCGCCGTGCATGCCGCACCCATGCTGCTGGCGTCCGAACGCGGGCTGATCGTCAACGTCTCGGGTCGGGCGGCCGAACGGTTCCTGTACAACGTGCCCTACGGCGTGGGCAAGGCGGCCCTGGACAAGATGACCAGGGACATGGCCGAAGACCTCCGAGCCGACGGGGTGGCTGTCATTTCCATCTGGCCCAATGTCACCCGGACGGAGAACATCGATGCCTCGTCGGCCAGCGGCAGCGCGCTGTCCGAGACCTTCGGTGACCTCGACCTGTTGGAGACGCCGCGGTACTCGGGCCGCGCCGTGGTCGCCCTGGCTACCGACGACGGGGTGATGAACCGCACCGGCGGTCGGTTCTGGGTGGCCGAGCTCGGAGCCGACTACGGGTTGACCGACGAGCACGGCCGACCCCATCCGATCCCCGACTGAGTGGGACGACGAAGGGCCGATTCGGGTCCGACCGTCGTTGTCGGGGTGCCCGACTACGCAGGACTGTCGGCCGCGTCGACGCTGGGTCGCGGCGTGCGCTTCCCGTCGAAGCGCTTGCCTCGAGGGATCACCGCGCTCGAGGGAGGGGTGGTGCGGTCGACCAGACGGGAGAGCGAGACCGAGGCGGCCACCCCCTGGCTGTCGGAGATGGACGCTTGGGACAGGCCGATTCCTTGGGGGCTGGTCCACCCCGTCCCGGTGAGGCACAGCCACTCGTCGGTCGGATAGCGCACGATGTTGAGGGTGATGTCGGCGTTGATCCCGGTGACCGGGAGTGAGCGGGGATGGCCGATGCCGCTGGCAAAGTCGGCGAAGAAGGCCAAGCGCGCCAGCGGCCTGGTCGGACGCCCGGCCACCACCGGCACCCGCATGCGTATCCAGGTGGGATCGACGAAGAAGCCGTCGGGGTTCTCGAAGGTGAAATGGGTGGCGCCGGCCACGCCAGGCGGGTCGCTCCTGTCATAGGGACCCTCGGGCCGGCTGGCACCGGTCGGCGGTCCTATCTGTGGTTCCCCCTGGTCGACGGGAAGGTCCCCGAGATCTCCCACCCGCATGCGCAGGGCGGAGCACCGGGCCACCTCGGTTCCCTCGAACACGATGGCCGCCTCGATCAGTTGGATGCGCTTTCCCTCACGGACCACCCGGGCCTCGACGGTGACCGGTTGGACCGGGACCGGGTGCATCAAGTCGACGGTCAGCCGGACCACCTGTTGGGGCACGAGCGTGGGAATGTCCTCGATCACGGTGGCCATCAAGGCGGCGGCCGACCCGCCGAACTGGTGCTTGGGGGACCACGGACCTCCGCTGAGGGGAGTGGGGACGAAGCGGCCCCCGTCGGGCACGAAGAGGGCGCGCTCTTCGCTCGGAAGCTGGGCCGGGCACATCCGGTGAGTGTCCCAGTCGGGATCGGGAAGGCGCAAGCGCTCAGGGCAGCTGGGCGGTGACGGGTCGGGTCGGAGTCGGGGGACCTCCCAGAGCGGTGATGTCCTCGAACCCGACGGTGTGTCCGCTCCATTCGGCCGGTTGGGCCAACATCCACAAGAAGTGCTCGGCCGCCTGGGCCGAGGTCATGACACTGGCCATGCCGTTGCCTGCGGTGGCGATCTCCTCGCCTTGGGTCTCGAGCACGTAGTGGAAGCCTTCCGTTCCGACCAGGCGATCGATCCGCAGGGTGTTGAAGGAGACGCCGTGGCCGCCCGCTTCGAGATGGAGGTACTCGCCCCAGTGCTCCATGGCCAGCTTGCTCACCGAGTACAGGGCCAAATTGGGGGTCAGCGCCTGTGAGGCGCCCGAGCTGACATTGATGACCCGACCGGTGCCGCACTCGAGCATCCCGGGTACGAACCCCTGGCAGAGCTGGAGGGGCGCCACCACCTGGAGGCGGAAGGCCGTCTGCCAGCGGCGCCAGGGGATCTCGAACATCGGGCCGTTGGACGTGAAGGCGGCGTTGTTGATCAGCACGTCGCAACGCCCGTACCACGCCAGGGTGTCGCGGACGACCCGCTGGGTGGCGTCGGCATCACTGAGGTCCGCCTGGACGGTACGGGCTTCGATGCCCTCGTCGGCCAACTGGCCGGCGACCTCCTCGAGCGTGCCCGGGAGCTTGGCCTGGGGCGTGTGCTGGTCGGTCCGTCCGACGAGGACGACCCGTGCGCCGGCCCGACCCACCGCCGCAGCCACTTCCTTGCCGATGCCTCGAGTGGCCCCGGTGACGACGGTCACCGCCCCGTCCAGGTCGAGTGTCGCGCCCTGGGTTTGGTCGTCGTCTGCCATGAGCCGACTGTACCGATCACTTCGCACCGACGCCCACTGAGTCAGTGAGGACAGTGCTACTCCTCGTGTGCCCTTCCCATGGTGCCTTCCGAACCGCCAGCCCCTCTCCGGGCAGCGACCGCCCAGGTTTCCTAGTGTGGGTGGCCATGAGCGACGAGGAAACCCGGGCCCAGAACCGCGCCACCATCGAGGCTTCGATGGCCGCCGTGTCCGAGGCCGACGTGGACCGGCAGCTGGCACTGTGCACTGACGACTTCGTCCTCGACCTCCCCTACGCCGACCCGCCCAAGACCGTGTCGGGCAAGGAGACCGTGCGCGCCTATCTGAAGGCGGCGCTGGGCATCTTTCAGCTCGAGCTCGCCATCACCCAGATCTACGACTGCGCCGATCCCGACCAACTGGTCCTGGAGTACACGAGCGTGGGGTCGGTGACAACGACGGGCAAGCCATACGCCAACAGCTACATCGCCGTGGCCAGGTTTCGAGACGGCCTGGTGTGCGCACAGCGCGAGTACTACAACCCGCTGCCCGCTGCCCGTTCCCTCGCTGTCGACTGAGGTCGGTCAGGACTGCGGGCGGATGGCGACCTCGGGATGACGGTCGGCCAGGGCAGCGCGCATGCCGTCCTTCCAGTGCACCGTGCACGGGCCAGTGATCGATCGCCGACGGGTGACGTCGGCGATGGCGCCGATGCTCGTGCCCGGAACCGGCTCCACGTTGACCTGGGGGGTGGTACCCACCAGCGAGCCGACGTAGGCGGACCACTCCTGGACGGTTACGACCTCGTCCCCGGCCCAGTTGACGATGGTGGCGGGCACGCTGGCCGCCTCCAGGAGTGGTCCGATCTGGGCGTTGATATCGTCCTGGTGGATGGGGCAATAGGGGGCGGGGTCGTGCCGGGCGGCCACCGGCTGTCCGGCCACCACCGCGTCGAGATGGTACGCCGGCAGGCCACCGTTGGGACCGTATGAGGCGTTCATCCGGGCGATCGTGATGGGAAGGTCAAAGGCGCGGGCGCAGGTGCGAGCCACGGCCTCCTCGGCGATCTTCGACACGGAATAGGTGGGGGAGTGGGGGGGCGACGCGTCCCCGAGCGCGTCGCTCTCGGGGAAGACATGGCCGGCGTCGGCGTGGACCTTGTACACCGACTGGGTGGACATGACCAGGGCCGCCTTGGCCCGTCGCACGTGTTGCAACAAGAGGCCGGTGCCCTCGGCGTTCATACGGATGGCGGTGTCGTAGTCGTAGCCGTCGCCCTGGAAGACGGCGAAGTGGATCACGTAGGTGAAATCGGTCGGAAGGGTGCTGTAGTCCCCGGCGGCCAGGTCGCATCGATGAGCGTGCACGTTGTGCGACTCGAGTTGCTCCCGGGAGCCAGCCTGCGAGAACCGGGCGACCCCCCAGACCTCGTTGTCGGTGGCGAGCGATGCCGCCAGCGGCAACCCGATCTGCCCTCCTGCCCCGGTGATCAGTATCTTTTCGTCCGACAGCATGGCCACGCTCCTTTGCCCGTGCGGTGACGTTAGACGGTGGCCCCACGGGCCGCAGGTGATCGCCCTGTCTCGCCGACGGGCCAGGGGACGAACGAAAGTCGTGCTGGCCAACGTGTGATTTGAAGGAACGTATTTGTCATCTATTGTTCGCACCGGGCCAACAGGAGGGAACGTTGTGGAGCTGGAGCTGACGAACGACCAGCAGTTGTTCCGGGAGACAACCCGGAAGTTCTTGGAGACCTCGACCCCGCTGACCGTGGTGCGAGAATTGGCGGCAGAGAACCCGGACGGCTTCGACCGAGCCTGGTGGCGACGCGGTGCCGAGCTGGGTTGGACGTCGATGCTCGTTCCCGAGGAGCTCGGCGGTGGAAGTGTCTCCGGTGAGGGCGTGATGGACTTGCAGCTCATTGCCGAGGAGATGGGCCGGCTGGTCTCTCCGGGCCCGCTGCTGCCCACCAACATCGTGGCCGCGGCGCTGAGTGCTCCGGGCGCCGCCGGCCAGCACGATGAGGTGGTGGCCGGACTGCTCAGCGGGGACACCATCGCCACGTGGGCCGTGGCCGAACCGGGCGGGTCATGGTCGCCGGCCGAGGTGCAGTTGCGGGCCGAGCCCGGGGACGGCGGGTTCGTACTCCAGGGTGAGAAGACGGCGGTGGAGGCAGCGGCCCAGGCCGACTTCTTTCTGGTCAGTGCGCGTACCGGAGAGGGCCTGACCCAGTTCCTTGTCCCGGCCGATAGCCCCGGGGTGTCGGTGACACCGCTCGAGAGCCTCGACCTGGTCAGGCGGTTCGGCCGGGTCACCTTCGATGCCGTAGCCGTGCCGTCGTCGGCCGTCGTCGGGGAGGTCGGCGGGGCGGCGGCCGAGATCGAGCGTCAGCTCCAGTTCGCCCTGGTCATCCAGTGCGCCGAGATGGTGGGAGCCATTGATCAGGTGTTCGCCTTCACGGTCGAGTACTCGTTCGATCGGTTCTCGTTCGGTCGCGCCCTCGCCTCGTACCAGGCCTTGAAGCATCGTTTCGCCGACATGAAGCTGTGGCTGGAGGCAAGCCACGCCACGTCCGGTGCCGCCGGACGAGCGGTCCAGGCCGACGCAGACAACGCGGCCGAACTGGCCAGCGTGGCCAAGTCCTATATCGGCGACCACGGTCCCGCCCTCTTGCAGGACTGCGTCCAGATGCACGGTGGCATCGGTGTGACCTGGGACCATGACCTGCACCTGTACATTCGCCGCGTTACCCAGGACCGGGTCTTGTTCGGTGCGCCGCCTGATCATCGCGAGCGCATCGCCACGCTCATCGGTCTGTAGGAGGAGAACAGTGACCACCACGTCGACTACGGCCGTGTCCACCGAGGATGTCGAGTCCTTCCGGACGCGAGCACGCCTCTGGCTGAAGGAGAACATGCCGCCGCTGCCGGGCCCACGCTACGCCGAGGAACAGCTCGACAGCGATGGAGTCCGAGCCCGAGAGTTGCAGCGCATGCTCTTCGACGGGGGATTCGCCGGTATCTGCTTTCCGAAGGAGTACGGCGGTCAAGGCCTGAGCCCCGAGCACCAGCAGGCCTTCTCCGAGGAGTCGGCGCCCTACGAGATGCCGATCGTACTGAACACGCCGGCATTGACCATCTGCGCCCCCACCATCTTGGACTTCGGGACCGAGGAGCAAAAGCGCCGTCACCTGCCGGCCATCCTGCGCGGCGACGAGATCTGGGTGCAGTTTCTCTCCGAGCCAACCGGCGGGTCGGACCTGGCCGGTCTGGTGACCCGAGCCGACAAGGACGGCGACGTCTGGATCCTGAGCGGATCCAAGATCTGGAGCACGGGTGCCTACCGGGCCGACTACGCCCTCTGCCTGGCTCGCACCGACTGGCAGGCCACCAAGCACCGGGGCCTGACCATGTTCATCGTCAAGATCCATCAGCCGGACATCGAGCTCCAGCAGATCGAGATGGTCAACGGCAGCAACGAATTCTGCCAGGAGTTCTTCGATGACGTTGCCCTCCCCGAGGCAGACGTCGTCGGTCAGGTCAACGACGGCTGGACGGTTGCCTCCCGCCTGTTGTTCCACGAGCGCGATGCTGTCGGCGGCGGATCACCGTACGCCAGCGGGATCGGCCCGGGGACCCGGAGCGGGCCGCAGAACGATGTAGTGGAGCTGGCCCAGGCGATCGGTACGAACGACGATCGTCACGTACGCCAACTGGTGGCCGAGGCGCGCGTGGGCGAGATCGTCCAACAGCAGCTGATCGGTCGGGTGACCACCGGCCTTCGGACCGGTCATTTCGCCGGACCGGCCGGCTCCATCCCCCGCCTGTACGCGGCGGTGAACAACGAGCGGCGCGTCGACATCGAATTGGAGATCGCCGGGTCGGCGGCGGGGGTCTGGGCGAGCGACGACCTCGGTGGTCGCTACGGCATCCGGTACCTCATCCGCCAGGGGGGCAGCCTGGGGGGAGGAAGTAACGAGATGCAGCGCAACATCATCAGCGAGCGGGTCTTGGGCATGCCCCGGGAGTACGCCGCCGACCGCGACAAGCCGTTCGAGGAGGTGCGGCGCAACCAGGCGCCCACCCGGGCCTGAGGCCCTCGGTGCAACCGCTCGAAGCGCCAGCTCGGACACTCCCGGTGTCGGCCGGCCACCCACCTGGACCGCTTCCGGTCAATGACAAATATGTCTGAATAGTCCTCGTGCCGCGGCGCGAAAAGCGGACTGCGGGTGCCCTCGCACTGACCAAGTTCCCTGTTGAGAGCGGTTCGACTCGGTGGCGGCCGCCACCGCCAGACACGGATGTCACAAATTCCGGTCTGATAGTTGACTTGCCTTGCGGAACCGGTCAGACTCAGCGAAGCAATTTGTCACCAAATTGACATCATATTGCGGGATCAGGTCCACGTCCGGGCCAGTGGTACGACAAGGGGGTTGCCGTGAAGAAGCGCACTGTAGGCGTCGTCGCATCAGTGTTCGTCGCCGGAGTGGCGAGTGTTGCGGTGGCGGTGCCGAGCCGGGCCGCATCGACCAAGGCGCCGATCACCATCGCCTTCATGACCATCCTGACCGGTCCCTACGCCCAACCCAGTGCGACCAACGACATCAAGCTGGCGGTCAACCAGATGAACGCACAAGGCGGCATTGACGGTCATCAAGTGCAGTTCACCGCCTACGACGCCAACATCACGCCGCAACAGGCGGTGACGGCGACGCAAAAGGCGCTTGGGACCAAGCCCACTGCGATCATCGGCTATTCGGTCGATGACCAGGTCCAAGCCAGTGCCCAAATTCTTAAGCAATCCGGGATCCCCGTGCTCGCCGTGGCCCAAGGACCATCGGCCAGTTCGAATGTGGTCCACGTGCCGAACCTGTACACGGTGGTTCCGAATCTGGTGACGGCCATTCAGGCCTCCTCCACCTACGCATTCTCCAAGTACCACCCGAAATCGGTGGGCATCTTCCATACCGACGACACTGCGTCCAACGCCGACGCCGCCACCGCCCAGGCGCTGCTGAAAAAGCAAGGAGTCAAGAACTTCACCATTCGCAGCGCCTCGGATCAGGCCACCGATACCACCCAGCAGGCCCTGGCCATGAAGGGCGACGACGTTGTGTTCGAGTTCGGGTTTCCGCTGGTCGAGGCCAGCTTCAATACGGCGTTGTCCCAGAACGGGATCTCAGTTCCGATCATGGGTGACCAGAGCGGGAACTTCCTGGCCGCCTTCGGTCTGAATAAGCCGGCCCAGCTGACCAAGTACACCTTTACGTCCTACTGCTATCCCCCTGTCCTTCCGACCAAGCAGGCCAAGGCGTACGACGCCGCCTACACCGCCGCCTATCCCGGCCAGAGCTTGCAGACCGCGACGACGTACATGTACGACGCCGCCGGGGTCCTGGCCGCGGCGATCAAGGCCGGCGGCGGCAACCTGTCGTCCTCGTCGATCGCCAAGCAGTTGGGGAAGATCACCTATACCGGTGCCTGCGGGACGTATCACACCGATGTCAATCACGACCTGATCCATCAGGTGGGCCTGGTGTCGTTCGCCGGCGGCATCAATCCAGGGACCCTGGCTGCCGTGTACCACCTCGGTCCAGTTCCGGCGTCCTATTTCAAGGGCTGAGCGGGTCGATCGGGCCTGACGCTCGTGGCCGGTTGCGCCGGTGCCGCGGTACGATCACCTCAAGTCGCAGGGGGGTGGGGTCGTCCGCACTCGGATGCCCTTCTGGCCGATCAGCTCTGACCCGGGGGAACAATGACGACATCCACCGCTGTCTTTTCGCATCTGGGCATCTGCGTGACCGATCTCGACAAGTCACTCACCTTCTACTGTGACGGGCTCGGTTTCGAGCGCGGCGAGTCGTTCCCCATCGACGCCACGTTCGGTGCCGCGCTCGAGGTGCCCGGTGACCTGGCCCTGACCTCCCAGTTCATCCGGCGAGAGGGTGTGGCCATCGAGCTCCTCCACTACACGACACCCGCCCCTGCCGGCGAACCGTCGCAGCGAAGGAACCAGGTCGGCCTGACCCACCTGTCCTTTTACGTGGAGGACGTGGACACCACCGCTACCTTGCTGGTGGCCGCCGGGGGAACGGTCATCGAGTCGACCCGGACGACCAACGAGGGTATCGACCTCCTGTTCCTCCACGACCCCGATGGCGTGCGAATCGAATTGATGAAGTCGCAGGGCTGACTGCCCCGACCGGGTGGACGAGGGACACGAGCAAAGGGGAGCCAGTGGGCACCGTTGACGGCAAGGTTGCGTTCATCACAGGAGCAGCGCGGGGCCAGGGCAGGAGCCACGCCATCCGTCTGGCCGAACAGGGAGCCGACATCATCGCCGTCGACCTCTGTGCGCCGGTGGCCAGCGCCGCTTACCCGATGCCCACTCCCGAGGACTTGGAGGAGACCGGTCGCCTGATCGAGGCCACCGGTCGTCGAGCGCTGACCCGAATCGTCGATGTCCGTGACGACCAGGCCATCGCCGAGGTGGTCCAAGACGGCACCGCCGCGCTCGGGGTCATCGACATCGTCATCGCCAACGCCGGCATCTGCACCATGGACTCCCTGCTCACCTGTGAGCCGAGCGTGTGGCGCGAAGTCATCGATATCAACCTCACCGGCGTCTTCAATACCCTCCAGTCCGGGGTTCGACCGATGGTGGAGCGGGGGAACGGCGGCTGTGTGATCCTGGTTAGCTCCATCATGGGCCTCATGTCCTCGGGAGGCATCCCCGCCTACACGGCGGCCAAGCACGGACTGGTCGGGTTGATGCGATCGGTGGCCCACGAGCTGGCCCCGTACCGGATCCGGGTCAACTCGATCCACCCCGGCAACGTCCGCACCTCGATGATCGAGAACGAGGGCATGTTCAACCTCTTCCGTCCTGATCTCGATGCGCCGACGGCAGACGACGTCGCTCCCGGGTTTGCCTCGATGAACATCTTTCCCGAGCCATGGTTGGAAGCATCGGACATCACCGATGCCGTGATGTGGCTAGTGTCCGACGCTGGGCGGTACGTGACCGGCATCACGCTCCCCATTGACCTCGGCGCCACCGTCAAGTGACACCAGCGGTTCGTCCAACGGGCGGGGCCGATCAACACGGAGAGAAGAGGAAGCGTCGATGAGCGAACTGGCAACCGGAAAAGTGGTCCTGGTCACCGGAGGGGGAAGCGGCATCGGCCAGGCCGGCGCGGCCATCTTCGCCCGCGAGGGAGCCGAGCACGTCTACGTGGTCGACACCAATGCGCAAGGCGGGGCCGACACGCTGTCCCAGGTGGAAGCAGCGGGGGGGACGGCCACATTCGTCCGGGTCGACGTCACCGACGAGTCGGCCGTGGCCGCCCTGATCGCCCAGATCGTAAAGGAGCGGGGCCGGCTCGATGCGGCCTGGAACAACGCCGGCATCAACGGGCTCAGCGGTCCGTTTCACGAGCTCGAGCTCGACGTGTGGCAGCACATGCTCGACGTCAACTTGACCTCGGTCTTCCTGTGCATGAAGCACGAGCTGGCCCAGATGGTCAAGCAGGGGGGTGGGGCCATCGTCAACACCTCGTCGGGTGCGGGACTGGTTCCCGCCCCCGGGCTGCCCCACTACACGGCGGCCAAGCACGGGGTGCTCGGGATCACCAAGGTGGCGGCAAGCGAGTACAACAACCGGCGGATCCGGGTCAACGCGGTGTGCCCGGGCATGGTCGATACCCCCATGCTCCGGTCCTGGAACGGGCTCGAGGAGATGACCAAGTTCCTGCCGGGCGGGAAGCTGGGCGAGCCGAGCCAGGTGGCCGAGTCGGCCGTGTGGCTGTGCAGTGATGCGGCCGACTGGGTGTCGGGTCTGTCGATGGTGGTTGACGGAGGCGGGCTCAACCACTGACCGGATCGGCAGTCAGCGGTTGACCACGCCGAGGTCGATGGGCACCTGGGCACCGGTCATGTACTTGGCCTCGTCGCTGGCCAGAAAGGCCACCAGGCCGGCGACATCCTCCGGTTCGAGGAAGTCGAACGGGAGGGTGTTCATGAACAGCGGCCCCAGCGTGTCCTGACGTTGCTCGATCATGGGGAACAGGTCGGGATCATGGAGCATGGCCGTGTTGACGCCGACGGGGTGGATGGAGTTGACCCGGATGTTGTATTCGCCCAGCTCGTTGGCCAGCGTCCGGCACAAGCCGACCACGCCGTGCTTGGACGAGACGTAATGGCCCACGAAGGGCTGGCCGACCAGTCCGGCCACGGAGCTGGTCAGGATGATGGAACCGCCGGTGCCCTGTTCGATCATGGTGGGGACGGTGGCCTTGATGGTGTGCCACACACCGGTGAGGTTGATGTCGATGACCTGTTGCCACTGTTCTTGGGTCAGCTCCCACAATCTCCCCGCGCTCATGACGCCGGCGTTGGCCACGACGATGTCGAGCGCTCCCAACCGGGCCACGCCGTCATCCACGATCCGCTCCAGGCTGGCCAGGTCACGGACGTCAGCGGTACCGGCGACGATCCGACGCCCCCGCGAAGAGACCTGGTCGACCGTCTCGTCCAGGTCGGCCGGCGTGGCCCCCGGGTACTTGATGGTGTCGATCGGCGCGCAGATGTCGGCGGCGATGATGTCGGCTCCCTCGTCAGCCAGGCGAACGGCATGGGCCCTCCCCTGGCCCCGTGCCGCGCCGGTGACGAAGGCCACCTTTCCCTCCAGCCGTCCCATCAAATCTCTCGTTTCGTCGGCGTAGTTCGGACCGGTCAGGCCAAGTGGGGGAGGACGTCGTCGATGTAGAGCTGTACCGACTCCCACCCCCGCTCGATGGGCATCCCGCCGCACAACGGGTGGATGACCATCGACGCCGAGGCGCCTTGGGCCTCGGCCATGGCCACGCACTCGGCCGGGCTGGCGATCCGGTAGATGCCCTCGTTGCGCAGCTCGTCGGTGGTGGTGGCGTGGGAGTGCACCGCCGACTTGATGTCGGGCGTCTGCCATCCCGAATACGTCTGGGCCTCGTGGAGAAGGTGGTGCCCGACCTCGGCCCACGCCTTGTCGGGATCCTCGGCCACGAAGAGCAGGGTCGTCTGCGCCGCCGGCATCGTGCAGAATCCTTGGGTTCCCTCGGCCGTGCACTGCTCGTAGTAGTACGCCTCGAGCTCGGGGAGGTTGGCGGCGGGGAAGAACGGGAGGCCAAAGCGCGCCGCCCGGCGGGCCGCGACCTTGCTCGTCCCACCGACCAAGACGGTGGGATGGGGTTGGGTGAGCGGGCGCGGTGTCACCCGCACCGTGGTTCCCGCGTACTCGAACGGCTCGCCCGTCCAGGCCTTGAGCATGGCGTCCAGCGATTCGTCCAGGAGCTTTCCCCTGCGGCTCCAGTCCTTTCGATGGGCGGCGTACTCTTCGGGCCGGTAGCCCAGACCGGCTACCACGACGAGGCGGCCGCCGCTGGCCAAGTCGAGCACGGCGATGTCCTCGGCCAAGCGCAACGGGTCGTGCAGCGGCACGAGCAGGGCAGAGATGGTGACACCCACGTTCTGGGTTCGGCCGAAGATGAGGCCGGCGGTGGCCAGAGGTGAGGGGCTCCACCCGTTTTCGGCGCCGTGGTGCTCCTCCAGCGAGATCATGGCGAAGCCCTTGGTGTCCATCAGCGACACCATGTCGAGCGCAGCCCGATACCGGTCCGACATCTCGGCCGGCTCCAGGCCGGGCTGCACGAAGTTGAATCGAGCCGTGGACATGGCCATGAAGGGGTCCCCTATCGGTTGCTTGCCGGGCCGGGCCGGCCGGTTCTGTACGCCCTCAGTTGGAGAGGTGCGCTGCCGCAGCTTCGCGCAACCGGGTGGTGCGGTGTACCGGGTCGGTGTCGATCTTGGGGATGACGTGTTCACCCATGAGGCGAATGGTCTCGAGCATCTGCTCGGTGGTGGCTGTGCCGACGCCGAAGACCAACTGGTCGGCGCCGGCTGCCTCCCATCGCTGGCATTGGGCCAGAGCATCGTCGGGGTTGCCGATGACGCCTCCGCCCTGGATGGATGCATCGACCATTTCCGGGGTGGCGTCGGGGATGAGCTCGGGCCACACCGGGATCTCCGGCGGGTGCGGGAAGGTGTCGTGGTACCGGTAGACGTTGCTGCCCAGGTAGCTCGAGTGCGGTCCCGTGGCCCACGAGCGGGCCGTGTCAGCATCCTCGGCCACGAAGGCTCCGGTGGTCACCATGAGATTGTCGTTCACGAAAGCGCCGATGGGCTCGGCGTTGGGGATCTCCCTCTTGTAGGCGGCGAGCACGGGAGCCAGCGCGTCGATGGACCCGATAGAGAACCCGAGCACGCCGAGCCCCCGCCGGGCCGCCATCTCGTAGCTGGAGGTGTTGCCGGCCGCGTACCACATGGCCGGGTGCAGCTTGCCGTAGGGCTTGGGCAGGATCTTGCGGGGTGGCAGCGACCAGAACTTGCCGTCGTAGCCCTCGTAGGTGTCTTGGAGCCACATCTTGGGGAACTCCTCGATGACGTCCTCCCAGATCTCCCTGGTGCCCGACAGGTCCTTCATGTCGGGAAGGAATCCGAGGATCTCGTGGCTGCCCGCACCCCGGCCGGTGCCGAACTCGAAGCGGCCCTCGCTGAGGTGATCGAGCATGGCCACCCGCTCGGCCACCTTGGCCGGGTGGTTCACCTGGGGCAGCGGGTTGAAGATGCCCGAGCCCAGATGGATGCGCTCGGTGGCATGGGCCAGGTAGCCGAGGACGACATCGTTGG
>JAUTXB010000197.1 GCA_030838245.1 Acidimicrobiaceae bacterium | reverse complement strand
GCCTGGCTGCGCTGGACGTGCGGCATCTGCCGCTTCTGCCTGCGAGGCGACGAGAACCTGTGCGTGGCCCCTCGCTTCACCGGCTGGGACGACGACGGGGGATTCGCCGAGTACGCAACAGTTCACGAGGACTATGCCTACGCGCTCCCAGCCGGCATTCCCGACGAGCAGGCCGCCCCGCTGCTCTGTGCCGGCATCATCGGCTACCGGGCGCTTCGTCGGAGCAACCTTCGTACCGGCGGATCCCTGGGCATCTACGGGTTCGGCGCCTCCGCCCACCTTGCCGCCCAGGTGGCGATGTTCGAAGGAGCGACGGTGCATGTCATGACCCGCAACACCGAAGCGCAGCAGCTGGCCCTGGAGCTCGGTGTGGCGTCGGCGCAAGGATCCGATGCGGCCCCACCCGAGCCCCTCGACGCCGCCATCCTGTTCGCTCCGGTCGGAACCCTCGTCCCACCGGCCCTGGTCGCCCTCGATCGGGGTGGGACCCTGTCGGTGGCCGGCATCTATCTCTCCGACATCCCCGCGCTCTCCTACCAAGCGCACCTGTTCGAGGAGCGGGCTCTGGTGAGCGTCACCGCCAACACTCGCCAGGATGGCGAATCCCTCCTCGCCCTGGCTACCGAGATCCCGATTCAGGTGATCACCAGCCGGTACCGGCTGGACGAGGCCCCCCGGGCCCTCTCCGACCTAGCCGGCGATCGGGTGAACGGCGCAGCCGTCCTCGACTGCGCCGTCCCGGCGCCGATCGCAACGTGAGGAGGCCGTCGTGGTGACCGAGGAGCCGTCGTTCGAGATTCCCACAATTCCAGCGTCGGCGGGGGCATTGCTGTTCGACCGCGACGACCGTCTGCTCATCGTCAAGCCTAACTACAAATCCGGCTGGACTATCCCCGGCGGGATGATGGAGGCCGACGGTGAGACGCCCTGGGAGGCGTGCCGCCGCGAGGTCGTCGAGGAGACCGGGCTCATCGTGGAGACCGGCCGATTGGTGATCGTCGACTTCCTGCGCCCTCGAGGCCACAAGCGCGGAGGCATGCGGTTCCTGTTCGACTGTGGCGGATTCGACGACTCGTTCTTCGACCACATCGCGCTGCAAGCCGAGGAGATCTCGGCATACCAGCTGGCCGCCCGGGCCACCGCCCTCGACCTCTTGAGCGGCCCCCTCCGCCGACGGGTGAGTGCCTCGTTCGACACCGACGGGTGTGGTTACCTCGAAGACGGCCTGCCCGTATCGGGAGTAGGGACGAAGTCGGGCTTCGCGTCAGCGAGCCGGGGGCTCGAGCACGCCGATCAGTTCGACGTGCTCGGTCATGGGGAACAGGTCGAAGGCCCGTAAGACGGGCAACGTCCATCCGGCGTCGAGCATGACCCGGAGATCTCGGGCGAACGAGGCCGGATCACACGATACGTAGGCGATCCGTCGCGGCGTCGGATCGAGCCCAGCCAGGGCGGCCATGACCGGGCGGCCGGCTCCCTCACGGGCGGGATCCAGCACGACCAGGTCGGGGCGACCGACGTGCTCGGCGATCAGGGCGGGGCTGACGCTTGCCTTGCGAATCTCGACCTGGTCCAAGTCGACGACGTTGTGCCGAGCATCGGCACAGGCCCGACGGTCGCGCTCGACGGCCAGCACGGATCCAGAAGGCCCGACGGCGTCACCGATGAGGGCGGTGAACAGCCCGACCCCGGCGAAGAGGTCGAGCACGTGGTCACCCGTCTTCGGTTCGAGGACATCGAGGACGACCTGCGCCAGCAAAGGGGCAGCGCCGGGGTGCACCTGCCAGAAGGAACCGGCGGTCACCCGGTACGACCGGTGAAGGACGTCGAAGTGGACGCAATCGGGCCCGTGGCGGGTGCGCCCATTGACTACCAGGCCGGCGTCGACTCGAGGTACGGCGCGGAGCCGCTTCCGTCCCGAGCTCACCGAGACCACCCGCGCTCCATCGTCGGGTGATGCCCGCACGTCGACCTCGTTGGCTCCGGGCCACTGGATCCGCTCGACGGCGATCGCCTCCACTTCGGCCGTGGCGATCAGGCAGCGGTCGATGGGCTCGATGTCGTGGGAGCGATGCCGGCGCAGACCGACGCGCCCGTCCCGGTCCACGGCGAACCGCACATGGGTCCGCCAACCCAGCCCGATCGGTGCGCCTGGCACCTCTTCGACGGTCACCCCCGAATCGACCGAGGCGATGCGTCGAAGTTGCTCGGCGACGAGCTCGGCTTTCAAGGTCCGTTGGACAGCAAGGTCGATGTGCTGCCAGTCGCAGCCCCCGCATCGGCCAGGTCCGGCGTAGCGACAAGGTGGCTCGACCCTGTCGGGTGAGGCCTCGAGGATCTCCACGGCATCGGCACGGAGGAACGAGGTCGTCTCGGCCGTGACAGCCGCGGCAACCCGCTCACCGGGAAGGGCGTGGCGCACGAACACGACGCGTCCGTCCTCGGCCCGAGCTACACAGCCACCGCCGGCGGCGATCGCTCCGATGTGAAGTTCGATGAGCGGCATGGCCCTGTTCATCGTAGGCAGTACGCCGACCCCCCATGATGTACGTACATGACGTACACTGTGGCTATGAACATCGTCGTGAGCAACGTCAAGGGTGGTGTCGGCAAGACGACCACGTCCGTGTACCTGGCCGCGTCGGCCGTCGAACAGGGGTACGCGTCGGTGTTGTTGGTCGACGCCGACCGACAGGCGTCGTCGGCCGAGTGGTTCGAGGACAACCCGGTTGAAGGCGTCGATCTGGTGGAGGCACCCTCGGAGAGAACCGTCACTCGGGCCATGGCCGATTCCGACAGCGTGGTCGTGGTGGACACGCCGCCCGGCGACGAGCGGATCGTCAAGGCCGCTCTGGCTAGAGCCGATGCAGTAGTGGTCCCGACCCGAGCCGGAGGCGTGGAGCCCACCCGGGTCGCCGCCACTTTGGAGATGGTTCCGAACGGCATCCCCTACGGGATCGTGGTCTGTGCGGCGCGCTTGGGGACCAACGACCTGACCGAGACGGTGGAGGGTTGGACGCGGGAAAAGGTGCCGGTGTGGGGAATCATCCCCGAGCGGGTGGGAATCGCTGCCGGGCCGGCTGCGAGGTTGTACCGGGAAGGCCTCGACGCCTACACGGCAGTATTGAAAAAGGCGACCAGGCGTAGATCGCGATGACACGAGGCATCGCCGAGAAGATCGCAGGAACCGCCACCCGACCGACTGAGCCGTTCCGGAGCACCAATGGGCGTGAGCGCCGCCCCCACAACTTGCCGCTGTACCTCGACGATCATCAGCGGGAGTGGTTGCGTGAGGCGGCGTGGGAGTCGAGGACGAGCGCCTCGGCCCTCCTCAGAGCCATGATCCGGGCCTGCGAGACCGACCCTTCGGTGCGACGGACCATCGAGGCGAACCTGGAGCGCTGAGAAGCTGGCATCCCAAATGGGTGCTGAGCCGTCAACCGAGGTGGTCACACAGCGTGGCGTCCCCGGCTTGACCGCCGCTCCGCCGCTTCGACGCGAGAGCGAGCACAAGGTGTACGTCGTTGGCTCGTTGTACTCCCCTATGAGCGTTCGCTCTGTCGCTCCCGCTTCGAACGTCAGGCGGCCGGTTTGGGCCTCCGGCCCGCCCCTGGCCGTCTTGACCCTGCCGCCTACGGCGATATGGCCGTTGTCCGCGGGCTGATGAAGCCAAGCGGAGCCGATCTACCGTCCTCCGACCAAGGGCGACCGAGGTGGATGGATCGAGGAGCCTGTTGCGGCGAGCCGATCGAGACCTTCTTTGCCGGTCGTGGAGGCGAGCCGTACGAACGGGCCAGACGGCTCTGCGATCGGTGCCCGGTCAGGCCCCAGTGTGCCGAATACGCCGTCGTCGATCCATTGATCCTTGGATGGTGGGGCGGGATGTCCGAACGGGAGCGTCAGAGGATACGGGCGAGTCGAGCGGCATAAGCCACTCTTCCTCGTGCCATGTTCAGGCGCGGTCGGGCTACTTGGTCGGACCCAGCAGCTTGTTCTGTATGAGGTTGATGAGAAGGGGTTGATCGAGCACAACCAGGTGACCGGCGTCGAGCACCTTCACCCAGCTGAGCCCACCGCCCTCTTGCAGGTAGCCGAGGACGTGGTTGCCGGTTCCGCCCTTCCATTGGGTGGTCGGCGCTGACTGGAAGGTGGAGGCGCGGGATCCCTGGAGGAGATCGAGCCACGCCCCGGTACCGAGGACGTTCACGTCGGTGGCGTCGTTCAGGCCGGTGACGACCATGACCGGGACGCCTTGGTCGAGCACGGCCTGGACGGTCGACAGATACGAGTCCTGCAGGCCGACCACGTAGCGCGAGCCGATGCTCTCGGCGAAGAGACCGAACTTCCCCGATGGCTTGGCATGGATGGCCGAGCGCACGTCGGCCCGGTTCAGATAGGCGATCATGGGGTCGGTCGGCGGATCGTCCGCTCCGGCGATGTTCAGCAGGTACAGGCCGCTGATGTCGCCGATGGCCGTCTTGATCTTGGCGCACTGGTCGTTGGCCTTCGCCGAGGACGGCGTCTGCGCCGCCACCGCGGCTTGGCACTGAGCGAAGGTCTGATCCAGGCGGGTTTTGTCCGCATTGGTGATCAGCCCGTGGGTGAGCGCGTAGGTCGTGTCCATGGACTGCTGGACCACCGGGTCCACCCAACCGGCGGCGATCACCACCCCGCCCAGATGGACGACTTGACGTCCGGCACGAGCATTGCCATCGAGAATGGCCTTGGCCAGGAGCGCGTCGTAGGTCCCCCCATAGGACTCGCCGGCCAGGATGATCGGGTTGGCGGCGACCTCGGGGTGAAGGCTGAGGAAATGGACCAGGGCCGCGTACCACTGGTCGACGCCCTGCTGAACGTCGGCGGGTTGCTGGGACGGGGGGGCGAAGGACAGTCCCACACCCAGGGGCTGCTCGAACATCAGGTAGTTCGCAGTGTTGTTCCAGCCCATCGGACGCTTCTGCAGCGTTCCCCCCTTCGACACGACGTAGGGGCCGTTCTCGGTGAAGAAGCCCCAGAAGCTGGTCGATCCGGGGCCGCCGTTCGTCCACAGGATGGTCGGTGCCGACGCGTACCCTCCGCCTGACTTTCCGACGAACCAGTAGAAGAGCCCGGCGTCTCCCCTGCCGGTACAGCGCAGGTCGCTGCAGGACGTCTGGTTGACAGACGAGTAGCCGGCGAACTGGGATCCAACCGCGCCCAGACCCGGGAGGGAGGTGACCCGGTCGGGTGTCGATGGCTTCGAAGCCGCACCGGCTGAGGTGGGGGCAACGACCGAGAGCGATCCCGCACACGTGGCCATGAGCGTGACCGCAGAGAAAAGAAGCAGCAGGGTTCGCCGGCCTCGCCGTAGGGCTCCGCCCCGCTCCGCAGAAGTCGACATGTGGGCCCAACCTTGCTGTGAGTCCCAGGAATCGACGAGGGAAACCCGCCATTGGCCAGGGAAAACGCGAGAGCGGGCGACGGGGATCGAACCCGCACCACCAGCTTGGAAGGCTGGGGCTCTACCATTGAGCTACGCCCGCATGGGTGACGTCCGGCCGGGGACCGTCGTCGCCGACGAGGAATCACACTCTAGGGCACACCGGTCGTCGCGGCCGGAACCGGCTCTTAGAGCGGCAACGGGGTCAGTCCGCCGTCCAGAGTGGTTCGTTGACCTCGACGCCGATCGAACCACCCCACCGGTTCCGGTAGGCCACCTCCTGGACGGGTCGCCGTGCCGCCACGCCCCAGCGTCCGGTGGGGTACCCGAAGCTGACGCAACAGGACATGATCCATCCCTTGCCCTCGGGCACACCGAGGATCTCCAATGTCTCCTTGGGGTAGAAGGCCCCGAGGACCGAGGTGAGCGAGCTGCCGATGCCTTCAGCCCGAGCGGCCAGTTGGGCGCTCCAGACGGCGGGGAAGATGGACCCCCCGCTCGAGTCGCCCTGCACGAAAGCGAAGAGGAAGAGGGGAACGTCCTCGAAATGGTCGGCCAGCCACTGGGCCGAGCGCTGGACCTTGACCATCTGGATGCTCGACTCGGCCTCGGGGTCGGCCGCCGCCGCAGCCAGCCTGTCGGCATAGATGGTCTTCCACAGCTGGTCGATGCTGTCCTTGTAGTGGGGCCCGATCCGGGCCTTGACGCCGGGGTCGTCGACCAGCAGGAACCGCCAGTTCTGGGTGTTGCCACCGCTCGGAGCGCGGATGGCGGCGTCGAGGATCCTGGCCTGTGACTCGAGCGGGATCGGGTCCGGTCGCACCCGTCGCATGGCCCGTGTCGTATAGAGCGCCTCGTAGATGTCCATTGCGTCTCCTCGTTTGCGTCGATGATGGTCGCGAATCATCCGTCGTGCGCTGTCGGCAACCGACCGGATTCTCACCACCACTCTTTACTACGGCCGAGGGTACCGGCGGGCTGGCCATCAGAAGCCTCAGCCCTCACCCAGAGGTCACGAGGAGGTGTCGACAGCAGTGGCAACGTCCAAGTCTGACCCGGCGGTGTGCCGCTAGGTTTTTGGTA
>JAUTXB010000185.1 GCA_030838245.1 Acidimicrobiaceae bacterium | reverse complement strand
CCGGATCTTGTGGTCGGTGCCCAAGTGGCACCACACCGGCTCAACGAGCGAAGGACGCCGGAACCAGAATCGAATTACACAGAAGGCGCGAGCAACGAATGACATTGCAACCACGAGATGAAAGATTCTCAGCCGACCTCCTCACTTCGGTCGACTCGGGGTCGATGAGTGTGGGTACAGAATCGAGCGCAGTGCAGGCGGGGGCCGCGACTACCTGGTGCCGACCTCGTTCCTTACGGACCCGGCTTCTCTCGCATCACAGTTGGCTGGCCGGTCGGATCATGGAGATCGGTCAGGTTGACCACGATCGCCTCCTGGGTGCTCCGGGCCAGAACCACGGTGGCGCTCGATCCGGGATCGGGGTTCTCCTCGCGGTGGGGTACGAATGGCGGGATGAAGACGTAGTCACCAGGCCCCGTCTCGACCCGCCGCTCACCGCCATCCTCGGCGAATACAAAGACCGGGTGCCCCGACACCACGTAGATGGCAGTCTCGGACTCACCGTGGTGATGATCAGCCGAGCGGGCACCACCGGCCACCAAACTCTCGCCCATCCAAATCTTCGTTGCACCACCCAGCCGCTCCGAGATTCCCTCCCGACGTCGCATTCCCCGGGTCTGCACGGTGTCTTCGCTCAGCTGGTCAGCGGGGGTGTGATGGAGCGGTCGGTGCCATGCTTCGGTTCCACTGTTCATGGACATCTCGTCAACCACCGATCTCGAGTCATACAAGCCTCCGGCCCGGCCCGCTCACGCGCCACGATAAGCCATGCGCCACTGACCGCCTGTGGCCTTCGTTCCGGCGGCCCGAGAGGAGGGAGGGGAGCGCCCCGTTCAGCCAAGGGCCTCGATCCGATCCACCCGTGCTCGTGTCACCGCCTCCATCCCTGTGCCTTCATGCGTCGGAGCCTCTGGACAGTAGGAACCGCCGAGAAGCGCGCCCACCGTCGTTGCCACCGATATCCGCAACGCCTCGAGGTCGTAACCGCCCTCGAGGAACAGTGCCAGGCGTCCCGGACGAGGTGCGAAACGGGCGACCATCATGGCCATTTCTGCGAAGTCCCCGCTCGACAAGGCCAGGTCAGACAGCGGGTCTGCTCGATGGCCGTCGAACCCGGCCGACACCAGTACCCACGTCGGGGCGAATTCCTCGATCACGGGCAGCGCAAGCTCGTCGATCGCTCGGCGCACGACATCGCCGGTGGTACCCGGCGGGAGGGGGACATTCACCGTCAGCCCCCGTGCCCGTGGCCCTCCGACTTCGCTGGCCGCCCCGCTGCCGGGGTACAGAGGCCATTGATGGGTGGACACGTACATCACGCTCGGGTCGTCCCAGAAGATCGCCTGGGTACCGTTGCCGTGGTGCACATCCCAGTCGACGATGAGCACGCGCTCGCCAGTGGCGGTGAGCGACGCAGCCGCGACCGCGACGTTGTTGAGAAGACAGAATCCCATGGCGCGATCACGCAGCGCATGATGTCCTGGAGGACGGGCAACGACGAAGGCCACGCCGGCGTCGTGCTCGCGTAGGGCATCGATTGCGGCCAGCCCTGCCCCGGCGGCCTGGCGGGCGACCATCCAGGAATCAACCGTGGCGTACGTATCGGGATCGAGGTTGCCGCCGCCGGCTCGGCAAAACTCGGACAGTTGCTCGAGGTAGGCGACGTCATGGACCCGCGACAGCTGAGCCAGGTCAGCGGCGTAAGGCGCCACCACCTCGAGATCGGGCCCCAGCTCCAGGTCCTCGATGCCTTCCATCACGGCCCGGATCCGAGCCGGACGTTCAGGATGTCCACTCCGTTCGTGTCCGAACTCCCCCGTCGGACCGCTGACGATCAGCATGCCCATGATTCTGATACAGATCGGGCAGCCAGAGTCGTCCTAGGCTTGCCCACGAATCTCCGCAGCGGAGTGCGAATGGAGGCCAGATGAACAGTACCGACAGAGAACAGGCCCAGGCGGTGCGGCTGGCCTTCGTCCAGTCCACCTGGCATGAGGAGATCGTCGACCAATGCCGGGACTCGTTCATTGAAGCAATCGCCACATTCGGCATAGCCAGCGACCGGATCGATCTCTTCCGGGTGCCGGGTGCCTTCGAGATCCCCCTCCACGCCAAGCGTCTGGCCAGCAGCGGGCTGTATGCGGCAGTCGTCGGTGCCGGGCTGGTCATCGACGGCGGCATCTACCGTCACGACTTCGTCGCCGAAGCGGTCATCAACGGGATGATGCGGGTCCAACTGGACACCGATGTCCCGATCATTTCGGCTGTCCTGACGCCACATCACTTCCATGCCCACAATGAGCACGCAGCCTTTTTCACCGAGCACTTCAAGGTGAAGGGCGCCGAAGCCGCCCGGGCGTGTGCCACCACCGTCCAGAGCCTGGCCGGTCTACCCGTTCGGGCGGTCGCGTAGGCGCAGGAGGAGCATGTATCTCGCATCGGGCCGATTGGTTCTGAGCCCGACCGATCTCGTCGGCTTTCTCCACTGCGGGCATCTCACCCAGCTCTCGCTCGAAGTCGCCAATGGAGCTCGAACCGGGCCAGAAAAAGACGATCCGGAGCTCGCCGTCATGCGAGATCGAGGCCTCGAGCACGAGTACGCCTACCTCGACCACCTTTGGTCACTGGATAGGACCATCGTCGACATTGCCTCCGAGGGCGAGCTGGACGATCGGGCCGCGGCCACCGTCGATGCCCTTCGATCCGGTGCTGACGTCATCTATCAGGCAACATTCGTCGACCGTCCGGGAAGCGGCCCCATATGGCGAGGGCACGCCGATTTTCTCCGCCGAGTCGAAGTCCCGAGCGAGCTCGGTCCGTTCAGTTACGAACCCGAGGACACGAAGCTGGCCCGGCAGGTGCGGCCCTCTGCAGTGATCCAGGTGTGCGCCTACGCCGAGGGTCTCGGGCGTGCCCAAGGCCGCCCACCCGAGCAGGTCCACGTCGTGCTCGGCGGTGAAGAGGTCGTGACCCTCCGCGTGGCCGACTTCGCTGCCTACCATCGTGCCGCCAAGGCCCGCTTCGAGCAGGCGACGGCCGACGGCATCGCTTCGTACCCGTTTCCGGTCCAGCACTGCGCCGTGTGCTCGTGGCGCACCGACTGCGACACCCGACGTCTGGCCGACGATCACCTCACCGTGGTCGCCGGCTTGACGGTGGAACAGGCCCGGAAGCTCGAGGCCGCCGGCATCACGACGGTGAGCGAGCTGGCCGGGCGGGACGCCGTCCACGTCCAGGGGATCGGGAGCGCGACCGCATCCAAGCTCGGTCACCAGGCCCGGCTCCAGGTTCAGGCCAGCAAGGAACCCGATGCGCCCCCGCCCTACGAGCTGCTCCAAAACCAACAGCCGGGAATCGGGCTGGGCGCTCTCCCGCCACCGTCGCCCGGTGACCTTTTCTTCGACATCGAGGGAGACCCGTACGCGGACGGGACAGGGCTCGAGTACCTGCTCGGCGTGGGTTGGATCGAAGACGACGGCGCCTTTGGGTTCCGGGCCTTCTGGGCCCATTCCCGGGCCGAGGAGAAGGCGTCATTCGAATCGTTTATCGACTTCGTCACCGAACGGAGGGCCGCCGACCCTGCCCTGCACATCTACCACTTCGCCCCCTACGAGCCGACAGCCCTCGGCCGGCTCATGGGCCGACATGGGACCCGGGAGGAAGAGGTGGACGACCTCTTGCGAGCCGGTGTGCTCGTCGACCTGCTGCGAGTGGTTCGCCAAGGCCTACGGGTCGGGACACCCTCGTACTCACTCAAGAGACTCGAAGCGCTCTACATGGCGGCTCGCACCCAAGCCATCACCGATGCCGGCTCGTCCATCGTCGAGTACGAGCGGTGGCTCCAGCGTCCCGACGACCGCATACTCAGCCAGCTCGAGGAGTACAACCGGGTCGACTGCGAGTCGACGCAGCGACTACGGGATTGGCTCGAGCGACGTCGGGCCGACTACGGCGCCGACTTCGGTGCGGAGCCCGCTCGACCCACCGCCGGACCGGTTGTCACACCCGAGGCGGTCGCAGCCGAGCGCGCAGAGACCGCGCCCGTCAGACAGGCCTTGGCCGCGGCAGGTGAGCGTGCCGCGGCCACCGAGCAACTCGCTTATCGAGTGCTCGGAGACCTGCTCGAGTGGCATCGACGGGAGAGCAAGCCGGAGTGGTGGCAGTTTCACCACCGCATTGACGACTGCGACGAGGACGACCTGTTCGCCGACAGCGAGGCAGTCTCGGGACTCGAGTTCATCGGCCTCGGTGAGACGGTCAGGCAGTCGGTCGTCCGTCGCTATCGATTCGATCCCAGCCAGGAGCAGAAACTGCCCCTCAACAAGGCGACAACCGACCCTGCGGCCGAACGCATCAAGAAGGCCGGGGGCAAGGCCTCGAGCCCGGGCACCCTCTGGTCCATCGACCCCGTGGCCGGCACCCTCGAATTGCTCCGGAGCCGCGATTCGAAGGCCGATCACCCGTCGGCTCTCATTCCGGGCCCACCCATCCGCACCGACGAGCTGCGAGGCGCCCTCCGGCGCCTCGCGCTGTCCGCGGCCACCGACGGTATCGACGGCCCAGGGCCCTACCGCGCCGCCAGGGACCTGTTGCTGGCCCGACCACCGCGAATGGTCGCGGGCCGTGGGGCCGGTGAGCTGGTCGACACTGGGCTGGTCGACACTGGGCTGGCCGAACCGGGAGAAAGCTCGTCCGCCGCGGCGATCCGGATCGCCGGCGTCCTGGATCACGGGTGTCTCGCCGTCCAGGGGCCCCCTGGCTCGGGGAAGACCCGCACGGCGGCATCCATGGCCGTGGCTCTGGTCAAGGCAGGAAAGACCGTGGGCATCACGGCCAACAGCCATGCGGTCATCACCAACTTGTTGCACACGACCGTCGAAGAGGCAGAACGGCAGGGCGTCTCGCTGCGGGCGGTCCAAAAAGCGGAGGACGACCAGGGTCTTCGCCATCCCTCGGTGTCCGTACGGAAGCAAAACGCCGATGTGCTCGCCGACGTAGCCAACGGCGTCGATCTGGTTGCCGGCACGGCGTGGCTCTTTTCGCGGCAGGATTTCGACCAGGCGCTGGACTACCTCATTGTCGACGAGGCGGGACAGATGTCCCTGGCCAACGCGCTGGCCGTCGGTACTTCGGCCACCAACCTGGTGCTGGTTGGCGATCCCCGTCAGCTCTCCCAGCCCTCCAAGGGCACCCATCCCGATGGCGCCGGCGTGTCGGCCCTCGACCACGTGCTGGCCGGCGCCGACACCATGCCCGAGGATCTCGGCATCTTCCTCGACCACACCCACCGACTCCATCCGGATATCTGTGAGTTCGTCTCGGAGATCGTCTACGACGGGCGATTACACACCGTCGCCGGCTGCGAACGTCAGGCAATCGGGGGTGAAGGCTCGCTGGCCGGGTCCGGCCTTCGGTGGGCGCCGGTCGATCACACCGGGAATCGCAGCTCGTCGCCAGAGGAGGCTCTGGTCGTCCATGACATCTACGAGGGCCTCCTCGGTCGGACCTTTACCGACCGCGACAACGTCGAGCACGAGCTCGGCCCAGAGGACATCTTGGTGGTGGCCCCGTACAACGCGCAGGTCTCTCTACTGGGCCAGACGCTTCCCGACAGCGCCCGGGTCGGAACGGTCGACAAGTTCCAGGGTCAGGAGGCACCGGTGGTCATCGTCTCGCTGGCCACCTCGAGCCTGGATGCGATCCCCCGCGGCATGGAGTTCCTGTTCAGCCGGAATCGCCTTAATGTCGCCGTCTCGCGGTCGAAGGCCCTCACCGTGTTGGTCGGGAGCCCCGCTCTGCTCGCCGTCAAGTGCAACACGGTCGAACAGCTCCGTCTGGCCAACGGTCTCTGCCGCTACGTCGAGCTGGCCGAGCCGCTCTGGGTGTGAGGCTCCACCTCGCCCTCACAACGAGGTCGCCGACCAGTTGACCGTCATTGGAGCGACGGTCGGCGTGCCGACGTCGATCTGGATGTCCACATGAGAGCCCAGTCGAATGGTCCGCGGATTCCCCCGGTACCGGCGACCATCGACGTACACGCGGAGAGCGCCCTTGGCCGGCCCGACCTGGCTGGCGCTCAGCGGCTGTCGCCATAGATCGAAGAAGTTGCCGAGCGTGTAGCTGTGCCCCGCCGGCGACTCGATGTGGACCACCCCGTCTTGGGCGTGGACGTGCAACCAGTAGTAGCACTGGGATGCACCGTCGAACTGGCCGTTCGGAGTCGCCTGGGCGATGGGCGACACGATGCCGATGCCGGCGGGAATGGGGCGGAGCTGCCCCCGCACGTACACGCTGAGGTGGGTGTGGACGTGGTACGCCACTTGCTCGGATGAGTTGCATTGGACGCCGTCGACCGCTTGGCCGGTGGCGGCAGTGGACGCCGGAGCCAGCAACGGTCCCTCCTCCCGGGGGAC
>JAUTXB010000168.1 GCA_030838245.1 Acidimicrobiaceae bacterium | reverse complement strand
TACTACGTCTGCGTTTCGAGCTCGATCTCTACATCAACATGCGTCCGTTCATCGGGGTGCCCGGAGCGCTGGCACCGGACTGTGACTTCGTGGTCATCCGGGAGAACACCGAAGGGACGTATGCCGGCGAGGGGGGCTTTTTGCGCAAGGGCACCCCGTTCGAGGTGGCCACCCAGGGCTCGGTCAACACTCGACACGGCGTGGAGCGGTGCGCCCGGTTCGCCTTCGAGTTGGCCAACACGCGCCCCCGGCGCCACCTCACCTTGGTGCACAAGACGAATGTGCTGACCTTCGCCGGCGACCTCTGGCAACGCGCCGTGACCGATGTCGCGTCGGAGTTCCCTGAGGTGAGCTGGGACTACAACCACGTCGACGCCACGTGCATCTACCTGGTCGAGAACCCCGCCCGCTACGACGTGATCGTGACCGACAACCTGTTCGGCGACATCATCACCGATCTGGCCGGTGCCATAGCCGGCGGGATCGGCTACGCCGCCTCGGGCAACCTGAACCCCGCTCGGACCGGACCGTCGCTCTTCGAGCCGGTACACGGCGCCGCCCACGACATAGCCGGAACCGGCAAGGCCAACCCGGCCGCCGCCATCAGCTCCGCCGCTCTGATGCTCGAGCAACTGGGCGAGACGGACGCCGCTGATCGAGTAGCCAAGGCTGTGCGTGACTACATCGACTCGGCCGCATCCACCCCTCAATCCGAACTCTCTACCGCCGCCATCGGCGACGCCATCGCAGAAAGGCTCTAAGCCGTGCCTATCGAACCTACTGACAAGATCTGGATGGACGGCGAGTTCGTCGATTGGGCCGACGCCACCGTCCATGTCCTCACGCACACCATGCACTACGGCTCGGGCGTGTTCGAGGGCATCCGGGCATACCCGACGCCGCGCGGCGTGGCCGTGTTCCGGCTTCGGGATCACATCGAGCGGCTGTTCACCTCGGCCAAGGTCTTCCTCATCGACGTTCCCTACACCGTCGATCAGGTGATCGAGGCCACCCGGTCACTGGTGCGGGTGAACGGCCTCGACGATGGGTGCTACATCCGGCCCCTCGTGTACCTGGGGTACGGCGAGATGGGCCTGAACCCGATGCCCTGCCCGGTCAACGTCTCCATCGCCGCTTGGCCGTGGGGCACCTACCTCGGCGACGAGGGCGTGGCCAACGGGGTGTCGGTAAAGATCAGCTCGTGGCGACGTCACGATCCCAATGCCGTGCCCACCGCGGCCAAGGGCACCGGGATGTATGTCAACTCGTCGCTGGCCAAGGTCGAAGCGATCAAGGGCGGCTACGACGAGGCCATTTTGCTGGCGCCGGACGGCAACGTCAGCGAGTGCACGGGCGAGAACATCTTCGTCGTCAGGGACGGCGTGATCAGCACGCCTCCTACTTCGGACGCGGGTGCCCTAAAGGGCATCACCCAAGACTCCATCGAGACCATCGCCCGTGACTTCGGCTACGAGGTCACCCATGAGCAGCTCATCCGCACCGACCTCTACTCGGCCGACGAGGCGTTCCTGACTGGGACCGCCGCCGAGGTGGTTCCCATCCGGGCGGTGGACGACCGGCCGGTGGGATCGGGGAAGCCGGGACCGATCACGCGCCAACTGCAGCAGACCTACTTCGCCACCGTGCGAGGGGAGATCGACCAGTACAAGGACTGGTTGGACCATGTCGAATAAGACGAAGTCGAAGCCGAACAGCCACGGGCACACGCACCATCACGGCACGGCGGGCCAGCAGGCTCACGTCGAGGTCAAGCGTGCCCATGCTCATTCGGCCGAGGCAGGCGGCGGGCACGACTTCGACCTCCCGGTCATGCCTGCCGCCGTCGATGTCTTCGACACCACCCTTCGGGACGGCTCCCAACAAGAGGGCCTCTCGCTGACCGTCGATGACAAGCTGCGGGTGGCCGAGCAACTCGACTACCTGGGGGTGAGCTTCATCGAGGGCGGCTGGCCCGGGGCCAATCCCAAGGACGAGGAATTCTTCGCCCGGGCCCCGAAGGAGTTGCATCTCACGTCGGCCACACTGGTGGCCTTCGGTTCGACCCGCCGAGCCGGCGTCAAGGCCGAGAACGATGAGACGCTCCGCCAGCTGGTCAATGCCCAGACGGCAGCGGTGTGCATCGTGGCCAAGTCGTCAGAGATGCACGTGGTCGACGCGTTGCGCACGTCGCTCGATGAGGCCGTGGCCATGGTGGCCGACTCCGTCGATTTCCTTCGCCGGAATGATCTGCGGGTGTTCCTTGATGCCGAGCACTTCTTCGACGGGTACAAGGCCAACCCCGAGTTCACCATGCGGATCCTTCGGGCTGCCGAAGAAGCCGGAGCGGAGACCCTGGTGCTGTGCGACACCAACGGGGGCACCCTCCCCTATGAAGTGGCACACATCGTCCCCACCGTGCTGGGTCGGTTCGAGACCCAGGTCGGCGTGCACTTCCACAACGACAGCGGATGTGCCGTAGCCAATTCCCTGGCCGCCGTAGGGAACGGCGCCACCCACGTGCAGGGCTGTGTAAACGGTTATGGCGAGCGGTCGGGCAACGCCGACCTGGCCGCGGCCATCCCCAATCTGTCGCTGAAGTTGCATGTGCAGACCATCCCCACCGAGCGGCTGGAGCTGCTGACCCCTGTGTCCCACCACATCGCCGAGCTCGTGAACATCGCTCCCAACCCGCAACAGCCGTACGTGGGCTCGTCGGTCTTCGCCCACAAGGCAGGACTGCACACCAGTGCTATCGCCCGGCGGTCGGACGCCTACGAGCACATCGACCCCGAGCTGGTGGGGAACGGGACCCGCTTCGTGGTGTCCGAGATGGCCGGCCGCTCGACACTGGCCCTCAAGGCCAAGGAGCTGGGACTGGAGCTCGACTCCCAGGCCATGACCTCGGTGCTCGATTCGCTGAAGCGGCTCGAGAACGCCGGATACCACTTCGAGGTGGCCGATGCCTCGCTGGAACTCCTGTTGCGGGACTCGACGGGATGGAAGCAGGACTATTTCGAGCTGGACTCCTACCGAGTGATCTCCGACCACACCGGTGCCCAGAGCACCGAGGCCACCGTGAAGGTCTTCGTCGGCGACGAGCGACAAGTGGCCACCGCCGAAGGGAACGGACCAGTCAACGCGCTCGACGGTGCCCTGCGCCAGGCCCTCGGTTCTCGTTACCCGGCCCTGGAGCACATCCACTTGGTGGACTACCGAGTCCGTGTGCTCAACACATCCCGCGGCACCGGTTCGATCACCCGGGTTCTTATCGATTCCAGCGACGGCGAGACGACCTGGACCACCATCGGCGTCTCGGAGAACATCATCGAGGCGTCGTGGCAGGCTCTGTCCGATTCCATCGTCTACGGTCTCCTGCACGCCGGACACGCGAGCGCGTAACCCGGTCCAGCGGCCCGACGGCAGGAACGAAGTACCAGGAGTACACGATGACCCAACCCAGTTTCGTACCGATCGTCGAGGCCGACCAGGTCCGGGAGGCCTATCGGTTGCACGTACCCGGCATCTGGACCCAATCACGCCCGTCAGAGCTCCGGAACAACAAGCACCCCACTGGTCCGAGTCTGGGAACTCCCGGCCCAGACCAGGGGTTCGCTCTGAAGCTGGCCCGGCGGTTCGAGGACCGGTTGGAGCTGGCTGAAGGGGAGTCGACCGAGGATGCCATCGCCGGTGCGACTGCGGTGGCCATGCGCCGGGCAGCTCGGTTCGGTCGTGCGCCATCCATCCACGATCTGACTTTTGCCTTCACGCTGTGGGGGTTCCTGGGTGGTGCCCCAGCCGATCTGATTGCCGAACGGACACCCCTCTTCCGGTCGGCGTCGCATCACTACGAGGCCCAGCGGGCCATCGCCGATCGTGTCCGGGACGACACGCTGCGGCTCACACCGGACCAGGTGAGGACAAGGCTCACGGAATGGCGTCGCCTGCTCGAGACACCGGCTGGGGCCGATCCGGTTGAGGCCGCGCCGACCGCCACCGCGCCGGCCGGCGCCTGACCTCGAGGGCCGCTCACTTCAGGACGGTCATTGCTCTTTGAGGCGTCCTTTCTAGGAAATAGAGGGCTGAGCATGGACATCGAGATCGTCGACATCGACGCCAACGGCTACACCTTCACGGCCAGGGTGGCCGGCCCAGTGGACGGGCAGCCCGTGGTCCTGCTCCATGGGTTCCCCCAGACGTCCCTGTGCTGGCAGGACCAGCTGTCGGCCCTGAGCGACGCCGGCTACAGGGTGGTGGCTCCCGATCAACGTGGCTACTCGGCCGGCGCCCGGCCGTTGGAGGTGGCCGACTACGCAGTTGCACACCTCGTTGCCGATACGTTGGCGATCGCCGACCGGATGGGGATGGACACGTTCCATCTGGTCGGCCACGACTGGGGTGGCTATCTGGCCTGGGTGGTGGCCGCCCGCCACCCTGAGCGGATCCGGACGTTGACCTCGGTGTCGACGCCGCACCCCACGGCGATGGGAGCGGCGATTGCCAACGCCGACGGCGACCAGGCGCAACGATCCTCTTATATCGGGCTCTTCCGGCAGGACGGAAAGGCCGAAGAGCTCCTCTTGGGCGAGGACGGATCGGGTGAGGGGCTTCGCCAGATGTACCTGGGAGCCGGCCTTAGCGCCGACAAGGCGGAGGTCTATGTGGAGGCGATGACCGTCCCCGGTGTCCTGACGGCCGGACTCAACTGGTACCGGGCCATGGATGCCGAGACAGCCCGCGGCGTGGGAATCGTGTGCATGCCCACGATGTACGTCTGGTCCACCGAGGACATCGCCCTTGGCCGGCGGGCGGCGGAGGACACGGCATCATGGGTGAGCGGCCCCTACCGCTTCGAGGTGCTCGAGGGGGTCAGCCACTGGATCCCCGACGAGGCGGCCGAGGCGCTGAACGGCCTCTTGCTCGACCATCTGGGCTCCCCGACCGGGTAACGGGGTCGTCCGGGCTGAACTGGGACCGGATCCTCGCTGGGTAACTTGGGGTCATGGACACGTCCAGCTTCTCCATCAGCGATACCCATCGGCAATTCAGGGACACGCTCCGGCGGTTCGCCGAAGACCGAATCGCCCCCAACGCAGCCGAGGCCGACCGGGACTCGTCGTATCCAAAGAAGTCCGTCGACGCCTGCATAGAACTAGAGCTCCCCTCCCTCGGGATGCCCAGCGAGTATGGGGGAGCGGGAGCCGATCACGTCACCCAGGCCATCATGGCCGAGGAACTGGCCAGGGTGTGCGCTTCGACCTCGGTGACGATGCTTGTGTCCAAGCTGGGCATGCTGCCGGTGATCAACTGGGCCTCGGAGGAGTTGAAGCGGAAGTACATCCCCCGGGTGGCCTCGGGCGAGGCGCAGTCCAGCTACGCCCTCTCCGAGGCGGACGCTGGGAGCGACGTCGCCGCCATGCGAACCCGAGCCGTCCGGGACGGTGACCACTACGTGCTGACCGGAACCAAGTACTGGATCACCAACGCTGGCATCTCCGATACCTACACGGTCTTCGCCAAGACCGATCCGAACGCCGGGCACCGGGGGATCAGCTGCTTCATGGTCGAGGCCGACTGGGGCGTACAGGTCTCCAAGCTCGAGAAGAAGCTTGGCCTGTGCGGCAGCCCAACGGGCGAGGTCGTGTTCGACGAGGTCCGGGTGCCGGTCGAGAACCTGATCGGAGCCGAGGGCCAGGGATTCACCATCGCCATGCACACCCTGGACCGGAGTCGCCCGACCATCGGAGCCCAAGCGGTGGGGATCGCGCAGGGAGCCATCGACTACGCGGCCGGCTACATGAAAGAGCGCAAGGCCTTCGGCAAGCCGATCGCCGACCTACAGGGTCTGCGGTTCATGCTGGCCGAGATGGCCATGCGAAATGAGGCGGCCCGCACCCTGGTGTACCGGGCCTGCGGGCTGATCGACAACGGCGACCCAGAAGGCGAGCTCACCAAGGTGGGGGCGATGGCCAAGTGCTTTGCCTCGGACACAGCGATGGCGGCGACCACCGATGCCGTCCAGCTGCTGGGTGGGTACGGCTACACCAAGGACTTCCCGGTCGAGCGCTTTATGCGCGACGCCAAGATCACCCAGATCTACGAGGGCACCAATCAGGTGCAGCGGGTGGTCATCGCCAAGTCCCTCTTGGGTTGAGCTGACCGGCTCGGGTCCGCCCTTAGAACAAGTTCTATACTTGAGGCCGAACTCGAGCATGCGGTCCTTCGCGCCCATGCCACCGCTCAGAGGGGATCTGTCATGGCACGACCAGTGATCGTTGAAGCAGTTCGTTCGCCCATCGGCAAGCGAAATGGATGGCTGTCGGGCTTTCACGCTTCCGAGCTCCTCGGGAACGTCCAGGTGGAGCTGGTGAAGCGGGCGGGCATCGATCCCGGCGCGGTGGAGCAGATCGTCGGCGGCTGTGTCACCCAGGCCGGTGAGCAAGCGTCGAACATCACCCGGACGGCATGGCTCGGCCAGAGCCTCCCCAACGAGACGGCGGCGACCACCATCGACTGCCAGTGCGGGTCGGCTCAGCAGGCCAACAACTTCGTGGCCAGCCTGATCAGTGCCGATGCCATCGAGGTCGGAATCGCCTGTGGCATCGAGGCCATGAGCCGGGTCGGGCTCGGCGCCAACGCCATCAACGGCCCGGGCAAGTCCAAGCCGGCGGACTTCCCGTGGGACATGCCCGATCAGTTCGGGGCGGCCGAGCGCATCGCCACCAAGTACGGCATCACCCGCGCCGACGTCGACTGGCTGGGCCTCGAGTCACAGCGCAAGGCGGCAGTGGCCGTGGCCGAAGGACGCTTCGAACGCGAGATCGTCCCCATCGAAGCGCCGGTTGTCGGTCCCGAGGGGCCGACCGGTGAGCGGAAGCTGGTGAACAAGGACCAGGGCCCAAGGGTTACTACGGCCGAAGGACTGGCCGGCTTGAAGCCGGTCCTGCCCGACGGCATGCACACCGCCGGCAACAGCTCGCAGATCTCCGACGGCGCTGCTGCCATTTTGTGGATGTCCGAGGATCGGGCCCGTGCCGAAGGATTCCGTCCCCGGGCCCGCATCGTGGCTCAGACCCTCATCGGCTCGGACCCCTACTACCACCTCGATGGTCCGATCGCCGCCACCGCGGACGTGCTGAAGAAGGCGGGCATGACCATGGACGACATCGACCTCTTTGAAGTGAACGAGGCGTTCGCCTCGGTGGCCATGTCCTGGGCCAAGGTCCACGAGGCCGA
>JAUTXB010000163.1 GCA_030838245.1 Acidimicrobiaceae bacterium | reverse complement strand
ATGCGGCCACGATTCCCTCGTAGTCGGCAGTCATGGCCGACAGACGGGCCAGGGTCGACGCCCGCTCCGCAGCCAGCACCTCCCGCATGGCCAATTCGTCCAACTCGCCGCTGGTGGGGGCCTGGGTCCGGTCAGGATCACCGGGCGAGGGCCTGGGCAACGTCACAGGGGGCCAGTATGCCAGCGTCGCCCCCCGGGCCGGTTGCTGAGAACCCGACCATATGCCCACGATATGAAATGAGCTGTCCTAGAGTCGACTCCGCGAAGATGATCGGACGATTGTTGATGAAGCTCTGCGACGGACCGCCATGTCCGTGACGTCTGGGCAAGACAGTGGAGGGCGCCTGGCCCACGGGCCGGCCGGGAGGCGGGTGGCCATCGCAGTGCCGATCGGGACGGCGACGGGTGTGCTCACCTTGTTGATCGTGCCCTGGCAGGCCGCCATGTTGCTGGGCTGGATCGCCGCTGCGTTGTTCTACGTCATCGGCGTGTTGGTGACGGTCGGCACGTTCGATGCCGCCACCACCAAAAGGAACGCTGTCCGCGAGGACCCGAGCGTGGCCACGACCGACTTGTTGGTCATCAGCGCCGGCGTCGCCTGTCTCGCCGCCGTCGGCTTGGCCCTGGTGAAGGCGGGCAGTGCCCACGGCGGGACAAAGGCCTACCTCATTACCATCGGCGTGGTCAGCGTGGCGCTGGCCTGGGCCGCCGTCCACACCGTGTTCACCCTGCGGTACGCCCGCCTCTACTACTCGTCACCGGTCGGTGGCATCGACTTCAACGAGCCGGACGATCCGACTTATCTGGACTTTGCCTACCTCTCGCTCACCATCGGGATGACCTTCCAGGTTTCCGACACCAACCTGACGACCAAGCCGGTCCGCCGGTCTGCCCTGCATCACGCCCTGCTGTCCTACCTCTTCGGCGCCGTCATCGTGGCCCTGCTGATCAATGTGGTCTCGAGCCTGTTGCATTGAGGAGCGACCCAGGGCCGCCGACAGGATGGGGTGCCCCCACCGACCGGCAATAATCGGGCGTCATGTCAGAACGGACTGACCGGCTGGTCGACCAGGCGTGGGCGGCCACAGCCCGGGAAGCTCATGGATCGGTACCGAGACCGCCGGGACGTGTCGAGGTGGTCGGAGCTCCCGGGAGCCTTACCTCGCCCTTGCCGGTGGCGGACACCGGGTTCGCCTGCATCGCCTCGGCCCTCCTGGCTGCAGCCGCCCTCCAGCGGGCACGCGATGGCTCGTGGCCGGACCTGGCCCTCGACCGAGGGCATGTCGCGGCGGCATTGCTCAGTGAGGACTTCTTTCGTCGAGGCGGAGGGCCGGCATCCTCCAAGTTCGCCCCGCTGTCGCGCTTTTGGCGGACGGCTGACGGGTGGGTCCGCACGCAGGCCAACTATGAGTGGCATCGGGAGGCCCTGGTGAGCACGCTCGGCACCTCGGGGGATCCCGAGGCTGTGGCTGACGCCATCTCCGAGCTGCCGGCGCACGAGCTGGAGGACCGGGTGTTTGCCGCCGGCGGGGTGGCGGCCGCAGTGCGCTCCCTCGAAACCTGGAGAGCCCATCCCCAGGGTCGGGCCGTCATGGGGGAGCCGCTGATCGGTCATCACGTGCTTGGCCGGGCCGCACCCAAGCGACGACCGGCGTCGGGCCTGCCCGCTGCGGGGGTGCGGGTCGTCGACATGACCAGGGTCATCGCCGGGCCCGTGTGCACCCGGTACCTCGGCGCACTGGGGGCTGATGTGCTGAGGATCGATCCGCCCGGGCGCCCGGACTTGGAGCCGGGCGCGGTGGCCGACACCCTGCTGGGCAAACGCAGCTCGGTGGTGGAGCTGGCCTCCACTGACGGCCTGGCCCGGCTGCACGACACGTTGGCCGGGGCCGATGTCGTCGTGCATGGTTATCGGCCGGGCTCCTTGGATCGCTTTGGCCTGGAGGCCGAGGAGCTGGCCACCCGCTACCCGGGACTGGTCGTCGTGTACCTCGATGCCTGGGGTTGCAGCGGTCCTTGGGCCGGTCGGCGAGGCTTTGACAGCATCGTCCAAGCGGCCTCGGGCATTGCCATGATCGAGACGACCGATGGGATGACGCCAGGGGCACTCCCATGCCAGCTGCTCGATCACGGTACGGGCTACCTGGCCGCGGCCGCAGTGCTCGATGGCCTCAGGCGTCAGACAGTTGACGGCGGCACGCATATTCGTTCGCTGTCCCTGGCCCGCACCGCCGCGTGGCTCACCGCCGCGCCGCTGGAGGACGCCGAGGTCCCGCCAGAGGCTGCACCCGATGCCAGCGCATTCCTTGTCGACCTGGTCAGCTCGGATGGGCCGGTGACGGCTGTGGCCCCACCAGGCCGAGCCGGCGACCAGCCAATCTCGTGGCCTGTCCCGCTGACCGGATACGGCGATGCTCCGCTGAGCTGGTCCCCGTGATCGATCGTCGCTCGTTCGCCCGGATCGCTCCTATGCAGCCCGGTCACGGAAGTGGGGGATGACCTTCTCGCCCCAGTT
>JAUTXB010000146.1 GCA_030838245.1 Acidimicrobiaceae bacterium | reverse complement strand
CCCGACAGGTCGTTGTCGATGGTCTTGGGCACGCCCACGACCGGGAGGCCCCGCTGATAGAGCCGGTCGGCTGCACCCAAGGTGTCGTCCCCGCCGATGGCCACGACGGCATCGAGCTCGAGCGCCTTCATGGTGGCCTCGACCCGATCGGCACCGTCGTCGGTGGCGAACGGATTCGTCCGCGACGAGCCCAGAATCGTCCCGCCCTTGGTCAGGATGGACCGGCACTGATCGGGCTCCAGGGAGATGGTGTTGTCCTCGATGATGCCGAGCCAGCCGTCGAGAATGCCCACGAATTCGTCGCCGTGGCGGACCGCGCCCCCGAGGACCACGGCCCGGATGACGGCGTTCAGCCCAGGACAGTCGCCTCCGCCGGTGAGCACGCCGATCCGCATTCCATCATGGTAGGGATCGCGGGCTCAGCCCGGAGCGGTCAAGCTGCGGAGCGCCTGCCTAGTAGCCGAGCGCTCGAGCTCGAACACGGAGACCAGCGCCTGAACCATGTCACCGGACAGTGGCACCAGCTGGTCGATGCCGGGCGTGCCCTGGTAGCCGGTCAGGAACGCCCGACGATTTCGTGACTCCCACGCCTGGGCCAGGTCGGTCAATCGCAGCCGACCGGTCGGGTCTCGCTCGACGGCGGCCACCTCGGCGACGTGGTGGAAGGACCAGAGCATGTCGGCCACATCGGCCAACGGAGAACGGTAGACGGCCCCGGGCAGGCTCAGCATGCCGGTACCCGACCCCTGGACGCCCCCGGGCGAGAAGTCGATGACGAACCACCCGACGTCGGTCCGGCTCACCCGGCCGAGGTGGAAGTCACCGTGGGTCCGGATGGCCGAGGCGCGGACGGAAGATCCCTGGAGGCCAGCCAGGACGGCGCTGACGCCGGCAAGGAGCTGGTCGGGGTCGAGCGCCGAAACGGCCTCCTCCGCACCCGCGACCCACGTGGCCACATCCCCTTCTTGGCGCCCGAAAGCCTGCTCGAGGCCGAGATGCATGCGAGCTGTCATGGTCCCGAGGTGCCCTGCCTCGGTGGCGAAGTCCCCTCCGGCCTGCTCGGGCGAGCCGCCCAGGGCGTAGAGGTCGCGCAGCGAGGTCAGCGCCAGCGCCCACCCTCCGGTCCCGCCCGGCTGGTAGTCCTGGGCGACCCCGAGGTCCCTGCCGCTCCGGCGCCACAGCGCATAGGGAGCAGGGACGTGGTTGAACCCGACGTCGTCGAGGGCCAGGACGAGCTCGAGCCCGGGGTGCGGCCCCTCCTCCATCGGCAATTGTTGGTAGACGGTAAAGGACAGCTGATCGTCGAACGTGAGCGTCACCGAGTCGTAGTTCGTCCACACCCGCCGGACCCTCTCCGGCTCCCCGTCCCCACCGCCGACCGCACCGAGCAACAAGAGGGAGAGCTCGGCATCGGACAGGGCGTCGAAGACCACGGCCATGCCGTGCTCGTCCTCGAGCAGGCCGAGGGGAGCATCATCGGCATCGGCCAGGAACCGCACGTCGTCTCCCGGCGCCCGGAGCCCGAGGACGGCGTGAACGGCGATCTCGTCCACGCCGGCGACCTCGCCCACCACGGAGATCAGCCCCGGCCTCCCCGGCCGGATGACATCGGCGCTGGTGATGGATACCGAGGCCGGGTCGACGTCGACGAGCGACTGTCCGGCCGACCCCGTCCACCCCGGTTGCCGATTAACGAAGGCGGACAGCAGCTCGGCCAGCGCACCGTGGGCCGTGGCCGGCAGCTCGGCGTCGGACGCCTCGAAGATGTTCACCTCAACGCCTCGATCGAGGCATCCACGACGTAGGACAGCTCACCGGTCAGGGACACCACCGGTTTCACCAGCTCGAACCACTGGTAGCCGTAGGGAGCAAGGGTGACCGGATAGGGGTCGATGCCCACGAGAGGGAACGGTACCCGGCCCAGCAGCTCGATGGGCTGGAGACCGTGCCAGTGGCCCATGTGGAGCTCGGCCGGCTGAGCGAACCGGCTCAGGTTGTGGATGCACAGGACGGGATTGCCCTCCGTGCCCCGCTCGGTGCGGACGAAGGCCAGCACCGACGGGTTGGAGCAGGGCAGGACCTCGAATTCGCCCGTACCGAACACCGGGAACTCCCGCCGGACGCCCAGCATCCGTCGGATCCAGTGCAAAAAGGAGCTGGGGTTCCGCTGTTGGGCCTCCACGTTCACGGCCTGGAACCCGTAGACCGGGTCCATCAGAGGGGGTAGGTAGAGCTGGGCGAAGTCGGCCCGACTGAAGCCCCCGTTGCGGTCAGGCGTCCACTGCATGGGGGTCCGGACCGAGTCCCGGTCTCCCAAGTAGAGGTTGTCGCCCATCTGCATCTCGTCCCCGTAGTACAAGACGGGGCTGCCGGGTAGGGACAGCAGCAACGAGTAGAGCAGCTCGGAGAGCCGGCGGTCCCGGTCGATCAACGGCGCCAGCCGCCGCCCGATGCCCATGTGCCGCTTCATACGGGGGTCCTTGGCATACTCGGCGAAGAGGTAGTCCCGCTCCTCGTCGGAGACCATCTCCAAGGTGAGCTCGTCGTGGTTGCGCAAGAAGATGGCCCACTGCGAAGCGCCGTCGATGACG
>JAUTXB010000124.1 GCA_030838245.1 Acidimicrobiaceae bacterium | reverse complement strand
CTCTGGGAGCCGTCGATCAGTGTGTCCGGTCCGGTCGAATAGGACCGGAGGTAGTTGTTGGCCGCTGGGTTCCACGTCCAGGTCACGTCGGAGGTGCCCGAGAAGGGGATATGCGCGCTCCCACCGGACCCGGCCACCGAACCGGCCGGCGGGGCGGCGGTGTAGGTGAAGATGGGTGCTGGTGGCGTGGTGTCGCTGGGGTCCAGTCCCCACAGCGTCGCCGTGTTGGCAAACGTGCTGTAGGGGGCGTAGCGACCGGGCTGTTGGATGACGGCCGATGCGGCCGGGCCGCTTTGGAGGTTCTCGTCGGTGAGGTTGGCCGCCTGCAGCAAGGCGATGACCGGGTCGATGCCGCCGGCGTGGACGAACAGGGGCTTGGACAGCTGGGACAAAATGCCCACGTCGGGTTGCCGGGCCGAGCGGAGGTCACCGACCAGAGCGGGGCTCTGGCACTGGAAGACGGCGACCAGGCGGGTGATGCCCCCCTCGACCGGTTCCTCGAAGACGACGTCGGCCTGGTTGAGCCCGGCTGACGGTCGGTCGTCGGGGTAGTTGCCGATCTTGACCCCGAGTGCCGGTCGGGCCGGCACCGTGCCGCCCGGGGCCGGCGTGCCGGTGAGGGGACAGGTCGTGGGCACCGTGGTCGACGGCGGGACGGCGATGGTCGACGTGGTGGCCGGGGGTTTGCTGGCGCTGCTCGGCTTGCTCCCCGAGGTGACCACCAGGGCGACCACGCCGGCCACGATGAGCATGGCTACCCCAGCGAGGACGTAGTACCAGGTGTGTGGGGCGCCCCGTTGTGCTCGGAGCTCTTTTCTGGACATCACCGTGGGGGCCGTTGCGGTCGGACCGGAGCCTTCGGCGCCCTGGCCGGCGGGAAGGTCCGACCCGCCTCCCGGACCGGTCTTGCCGCTGTCTGGGGTCGAATCGTCGGACATTGACCGGGCAGGCTACTCGGAGAGGGTGGTGGCAAGCGTTGATCCTCGGGCAGACGCGGCCTTCGGCCGCGCCTGCCTACCGGGCCTCGGCCGCGCCTACCAACCCGTCTTTGGGGGACAGACTGGTCGGGTGCGTCTGTTCGTCGCTGTCTGGCCGCCACCGCCGGTGGTCGCCGCCCTTGCCGAGATTGAGCATCCCGACGTGGACTCGGTCCGCTGGATACCCTCTTTCCGTTGGCACATCACCCTCGTCTTTCTCGGCGACGCCGCGTCTGATGAGCGTGCTCTCGGCGACGCCGCGTCTGATGAGCGTGCAACCAGCGAGCCGGCAACCGCCCAGATGGCAACGGCCGAGACCGGCGAGACAGCTGTGGGAGATGACGTCGCCGTCGACGACGCCGCCGCTCTATTGGGACACGTTCCCGTCGCCAACCACGCCGGGACGGTCGCCCGACTGGGTGCCGTCACCGGGTGCTTCGGTCGGTCCGTGCTCTACGTCCCGGTCACGGGGCTCGATGCCCTGGCCGCCTCGGTGCGGACCGCCTACGCTCACCCCTCTGCCGGCGCCCGTTCTGCCGAGGCCCGTTCTGCTGAGGCCCGTTCTGCGGCGGGGACCACCGGAGTCGACACTGCTCCCTTCACCGGGCACCTCACGGTTGGCCGGTCACGTCGCCATCGCGACGATGTACGGCCGCTGGCCGGGCTGCCGGTCGGGCCGGCGGGGGGAATGGAATGGCCGGTCAACGAGCTTGCCCTGGTTGCCTCGATCTCGAGGGGCGAAACGGGCCGGTACGAGACCGTGGCCACCCTGTCCGTGCCTGGGGGCCACTATCCAACATCGAACATGCGTTCGGGTCTACAGTGACAGAGGTCGGCACAACACCCCAAGACCCGAGCCCCGATTGCTCCCTTTCGGGGCTCTGTTACACCCCACCCGTAGGGTCGGTCCGGTCAAGTGAGTAACAACCACCGAGGAGAGCAACGACATGGAACGTGACAAGGCACTCGACATGGCCCTCGGCCAGATCGAGAAGCAGTTCGGCAAGGGATCGATCATGCGGATGGGCGAGAACCTCCACATGAACATCGAGTCGATTCCCACGGGAGCCCTCGCTCTCGACCTCGCTCTTGGCATCGGCGGCCTGCCTCGCGGCCGCGTCGTAGAGATCTTCGGGCCAGAGTCCTCGGGTAAGTCGACTCTGGCCATGCATGTGGTGGCCGAAGCGCAACGCAACGGCGGCATCTGCGCCTACATCGACGCCGAGCACGCCATGGACCCGGTGTACGCCGGGGCCATCGGCGTCAACATCGACGATCTGCTCATCTCCCAGCCGGATACCGGCGAGCAGGCATTGGAGATCGCCGACATGCTCATCCGCTCCGGGGCTCTCGACGTACTGGTCATCGACTCGGTGGCCGCCCTCACCCCTCGTGCCGAGATCGAGGGCGAGATGGGCGACTCCCACGTCGGCCTGCAAGCCCGACTGATGTCCCAGGCGTTGCGCAAGCTGACCGGGACCCTGTCGAAGTCGCGGACCATCGCCATCTTCATCAACCAGCTCCGGGAGAAGATCGGCGTGATGTACGGCTCACCCGAAGTCACCCCGGGTGGCCGGGCCCTGAAGTTCTACTCGTCGGTCCGTCTGGACATCCGCCGGATCGAGACCATCAAGGACGGTGCCGAGATGGTCGGCAACCGGACCCGGGTCAAGGTAGTGAAGAACAAGGTATCGCCGCCGTTCAAGCAGGCGGAGTTCGACATCACCTTCGGGAAGGGCATCAGCCGCGAGGGCTCCCTCCTCGATGTAGGCGTGGAGCTGGGCTTCGTCAAGAAGTCCGGTGCCTGGTTCACCTATGAAGGCGAGCAGCTCGGCCAGGGTCGTGAGAACGTGAAGACCTTCCTGATCGAGAATCCCCAGCTCATGGCCGAGATCGACGGAAGGATCCGGGAGCACCTGGCCGCTATGAACGCCGACGCTGCCGATGCCGCCGCCGAATCGCTGGCCGACAGGCCCCGGGCCGATGCCACAGCCGACGCTCTCGATCCCGACGAGCAACCGATCACGCTGGCCGACTGAGTCACAAGAGCCCGCGGTACGGGCTGTTGTGACCAGCGGAGCACTTCGCCGGCCCGGGATGACCACACGGCATCCCGGGCTGCTGCGCGTCGGCGCGCCGGTCAGGCCGCGTTGTTCGGTATCGGGGCCGCCGGCCCGGATGTCCCGCCGTAGACCTGGCTCCAGTTCCCCTGGGACGGGTGGGTGGCGCTGGCCGGCCCGGTGCCGAGGACAGAGTAGATGTTCTCCATTACCCGCAGTATCGGCGCGGTGACACCAGGGATCGGGTCGGGGACCACGTTCGGAGGGATGAGCGTGCTGTCGACCATGGCGCCGATCCAGGTGGCGTTCCCGGTTGCGAAAACGCCACCACCGCCCGGGACCGTGTACCAGGTGACATCGGAGAAGTTGTTGCCTCGGTTGGGGATGACCGAGTGGGCGATCACGTCGAGGTTCTGGGGTGATGAGGCGCCCGGCACGTAGCGGTCGAACTCGCCTTGGACGACTTTGGGCAACTGCTGGCCCTGGGTGAGCCCCGTCCCGGCGAAGACCCACGACGACGCGTCGCTGACGACCATATTGGCCGTGGCCGCGATGTCCTGGTACGTGCTCCCGATGAGCAGGCTCTCCGGTTGGGAGACCGGGGCATCGGGCCAGTTCACGGTCACCCGCGCATTGTCCACGTTGAACAGCGGGTCCTCGGTGGCCGATTTGTAGCAGATCTCGTGGCGGTTGGGTCCGAGGGGAGAATTGTCGAAGCGGATCTGTCGATAGCAGGCGTTGGCCCCGAGGAATGCCAGGTTGACGCCTGCATTGACCGCCGTGCTGGCGCCCTGGCGCATCTCGTGAGACCAGTACTCGTCGTGACCCAAGCTGAACAAGGCCTTGTGGTTTTTCAGCAGCGAGGGCCGGGCGTGGAGGTCCACATCGGTCCAATAGGTCACGTCCAGCCCGAGCTGCTCGGCTTGGTAGACGACCGGGAACTCGTTGCCGACGAAATCGGCCGCGCCCGAGGCCCAGTCGTGGTCGAAGGGCCGGTCGAACGACACGATGCGGGCTCGGTGGGCGAAGTCGCCCCCAGCAGGGTTATGGGTGTAGGACAGCTGTCCGCCGGTGTTGCCGTAGTACAGGCTGTACCCGCCCCACCGGTTGTAGGCCTGCCACGTGGTCACGCTCTGTTGGATGACGATGGCCGCCTTGGACGCATCGTCGCGCACGCAGAGCGGGACGTACTGCTGCTCGGCCCCGGTCCCGACCAACTTCAAGAGGTAGGCGCCGGGGGGCCACGTCTTGTCCACCTTGACGGTGAGCGAGGGGGACCAGTTGCATTCGATGGTGTTGGTGGCTGCGATGAGAGCGGGGGCCGCTTGCCGGATCCCGGCCACCTGACCCGACTGCCACACCAGCCGGGCGCCGATGCCCTGGTAGTAGCCCATCCGGTAGGCCTCGACATGGAACTGGGGCGCCTTGGTGCTGACGAACAAGGTGATGGTGTCACCGGCCACCGCGCTGACCTGGCTGCTGTACCCCTCGATGTCCCCGGCGTTCTGGGGGGTGTTGACCCACCAGGCGTGCCCGACTTTGGCGTTCTCGGCCACGATGGCCGGTGACGTCGGGATGGTGACCCCGTCTGCCAGCTTGGTCGTTGTCGCCTTGGTGGCGATCGAGGTGGTCGTCTTGGTCGTCTTGGCCGGCTTGGCTGGGTCAGCGCCGTTGGTCCCCGAGGTTCCCGAGGTGGCCTCGTAGATGCCATACCCGGCCGCTCCCGCCGCGGCCACGCCGCCCACAGCGAGCGCTCGACGGAGGAAGTAACGGCGGTCCATTTCGTCGCTGGCCGCCGAGCGCCGAGGCTTCGACTGCTGGATCTCGTGTCGTGTGCGCGGCGGGCCGCCGGGCATCGGCTCTCGGGGGCGAGGCGGCGGGCCTCCGGGCGCGCCGGTCGATCCACCATCTACAGGGTCGGCCACCCGGCAAGGATACCGGCCGTGCCTGCGGTCATTGCAGCGGGTGGGGATCACGGCTTACGCTCGGCCAGGCCCTGCCCGGCCAGGTCTGGCCGGAGGGACGACCCCTCGGCGTGCACGTTCGATGCCGTTGCACTTGAAAGTGAGCCACCCATGCAGCTTCCCGGCACCCCAGCCAGGCACGACGAGGGCCAGGGTGAGCGGTCTCCGGCGAGGACCCTCTCGTGAGCCGGGATGCGGGGGCCGGCATCCTCAACGACGAGCGGGAGCTGGCGGCACTGTGCATCTCCTACGCGTTGGCCGTTGACGGTGGCGACGGCCAACGGCTGGCTGGGCTGTTCGTCGAGGACGGCGAGCTGGTCATCCCCAAGGTCCCGGTCGACCTCCGCCCGGTGCTGGTACGCAAGGGGACCGAGACCCTACAGACGATCCCCGACGGTCTCCGCCGTTTCACCAAGACGTTCCACGAGGTGCTCAATCGGGAGTTCACCATCGAGGGAGGTACGGCGAACGGGACCGTGTACTGCGTGGCCCATCACGTGACCGCGGCCGAAAAAGCCGGGACCGACACCGAGTCCGGGAACGACGGGACCGAGGCGAGGGGTGGAACGGACGCGGTGTGGTACATCCGCTATCTCGACAGCTACCGTCGCACGGCCGCCGGATGGCGCATTGTACGGCGGGAGCTCCACCTCGAGTGGGTGGAGGAACGACCGGTGAGCCTGATCAGCTGATTCATCCCGGTCAAACCGGCAGGATCAGGCGTTGAGTAGCTCGCGCGCTCCGGTGTCGGAGGAGGGATGCCGGAGCTTCGACATGGCCCTGGCTTCGATCTGGCGGATCCGCTCGCGGGTCAGGCTGAAGAACTCGCCGACCTCTTCGAGGGTGCGGGGCTCACCGCGGTCGAGGCCGAAGCGCAGTCGAAGGATTTCGCGCTCGCGCTCATCGAGGGGGGAGAGGAGCTTGCCGATCTCGTCGCCCAAGAGAGCGAGGGCGGCGGCGTCAAAGGGCGATTCGGCATTCACGTCTTGGACGATGTCGCCGAGCTCGGCGTCGCCGTCCTCACGGAGGGGGTCGGACAGTGACAGGGGCTCGGAGCGGAATCGCAGCGCTTCGACGAGCTTGTCGTGGGAGAGCTCTACTTCTTCGCCGAGCTCGTCGAGAGTGGCCGGACGGCCCAGCTTGTACTCGAGGAAGCTCTTGGCCTTTTGGATACGGGCCAGGGTGTCGCCGGCGTGGACGGGGAGGCGTACGGTCCGGCCCGTGTTGGCGATGCCACGGGTGATGGCCTGCCGGATCCACCAGGTGGCATAGGTGGAGAACTTGAATCCCTTCCGCCAGTCGAACTTCTCGACCGCGTGGATCAGGCCCAGGTTGCCCTCTTGTACGAGGTCGAGGAGCGGCAGGTTCGATGCCTGGTACTTCTTGGCGATCGAGACCACCAGGCGGAGGTTGGACTGCACGAAGTCCTGCTGTGCGTGCTCGCCCTGCAGGACGACCTTGCGGAGCTCACGCCGCTTGGCCGGGGTCAGCTTCGGCGTCTCGGCGATGGTGGTGGCCGCCTCGCGCCCCAGTTCGATGGCCTGCGCCAGCCGCGCCTCATCCGCCTTGGTCAGGAGGGGATACTGCCCAATATCGCTGAGATAGAGCTTGACGAGGTCTTCGCCATCCTGGGCTGCGCGCTGCTTGTTCACGGTGGATACTCCTTCGTTCCTCAGTACTTGAGGGATTCACCGGCAAGAATTCTCGTCCGGTGCATGTTGACGTGAGACACGGCATTCGCACGTCAGGGCAGTCGATTGGTAAAGATAGGCCCTCTGTAACTCTACCGGTCCGTCAAGTCCGACCCCGCGCGAGCCTCGCTGAGACCCTTCGGGGACCCTCGAGCCGAGCCCCCCGATCCCGATCAGCCTTATCGCCGACGGCGGCGCAGGTTCGGCTCGATCAGGGCGGGCACGTCCAAACCGCGGTCATGTTCGTCGACCATTGTACCCGGGGGTACCAGCTCATCGATGCGATCGAGGATGTCGGTGCTCAAGGTGACCTCAGCCGCGCTGAGCTGGGATTCCAGGTGTTCCATGGTTCGGGGCCCGATAATCGGGGCAGTGACCGCCGGGTGCTCGGCCACGAAGGCCAAGGCCAGCTCGATGAGGCTCAACCCCGCTTGGTCGGCCAGCTCGGCCAGCTGGGTGACCACCTCGACCTTGCGGAGATTGGCCGGGACCGACAGGTCCCAGCGTTCGGGTTGCATGGCCGAGCGCCGGCTGGTGTTAGCTTTCCCCTCCCCAAATTTGCCGGTCAGCCAGCCGCCGGCCAGCGGGCTCCAGGGGATGACACCCATCCCGTAGTCCTGGCACACCGGGAGCACGTCGGCCTCGATGCCCCGGGCCAGGATGGAGTACGGAGGCTGCTCGCTGGCGAACCGCTCGCGTCCGCGACGCTCGGCTACCCAATGGGACTCGACGATCTGGTAGGCGGGGAAGGTGGAGCACCCGATGTAGCGGACCTTGCCGGCCCGGACCAGATCGGTGAGGGCGCCCAGGGTCTCGTCGATGTCGGTCCCGTGTTCCGGTCGGTGGATCTGGTAAAGGTCGATGTAGTCGGTGCCCAAGCGCCGGAGGCTGTTGTCACACTCGGCGATGATCCATCGACGTGAGTTCCCCTGCTCGTTGGGGTCCTTACTCATCGAACCGTGGACCTTGGTGGCCAACACGATGGAATCGCGGTCCATGGTGGCGAGGGCCTTCCCCACGATCTGTTCGGACTCGCCGAAGGAGTAGACGTCGGCGGTATCGATGAAGTTGATCCCGGCGTCGACGGCTCGCTGGATGA
>JAUTXB010000131.1 GCA_030838245.1 Acidimicrobiaceae bacterium | reverse complement strand
TCGTTGAGCTCCTTTTTGGCCCAGTCGAAATCGGTGGCGCTGAATGCGGTCGGAGTGGGGCTGAGGTCCTGGTAGTGCTGCTGGTCGACAGACCGCTGCACCTGGCCCCACTGGGCATCGGTGCGGGGACTCGAGTAGTACTGCGGGCGCGGATTGCTTCCCAAGCCCACCTCTAGGCCGAGAGCTGACAATGCCGCCTGTTGGCCGGTCGTGGCCGATGGCCACGAGGTCGCCGACTGGAGGAGGACCTTGTTCACCGGCGAGGCGCTGGCGCCCTGGACCGAGTCGGGCAGCACCGGATCGTAGAACCCGGAGTTGTTGACAACGAGGTCAGCCGTGAGCGCTCCCGAGCCCCACTGCTCGGGGTGAGCCGACTCGAGCGACACGCCACCCGTTTTCCACGTCGGCACGCCGACCACCGACACCGTCCCCCGGACGGCATCCGGCAGGTTGCGGACGCCGTTGTTCGGGAGGTTGTACCAGGTGGCCGGGCCACCGATCCCGTGATTAAGGCCGACACCGCCCAGGGTCGCACCGACCCCCACCGGCGGTTGCAGGCTCTTGTCGGCCTGTGTCCCCGGTTGGTTGACCGCGATCACCAAGTCCCCGTTGTTGAGCTGGTCGATCGCACTCGAGAGGGCGGTAGTGCACGCGCCCCCGCTGTCGAACGCGTATTCCTGCGGCGTGCTGGTGGCCTGCGGGCAGGAGAGGTCCTTATCGGAGACGAGCGAGAGATCGTTCCTCGACAAGACCAGCAGCTGGACCCAGGTCGTCCCGTTTCCCGGATCGGCGTAGAAGCAGGAGTCCCCCTGGGCGGACGAGATGACGTCCGGGCATCCCGGCAAGGGCAGGTCACGGTAGGTGTGGACCATGACGCCGTCGGCACCGTTGACCTTGGCCATCGTCTCCACCCCAGCCAGCGGGACTGGATCGATCTTGGGAGCGCCGCCCGGCTCGGTCGTGGTGGTAGTGGTGCCCGACGGTGCCGTCGTGGTGGTATCGGGCGGTGCCGTCGTGGTCGTGGTGGGCGGCATCGTCGTGGTGGTGGTATCGGGCAGGGCCGACGTGGTCGTGTCGTCCTGAGCGGCGGCGGGAGTAGCGATGACGATGGCCAGGCACAGACCCATCAGCAGCGCCGTGCCACGGCGGATGGTCCGGACCGGGCGGCCCTGCCGGTGGTCCCGTCCACGTTGGGCACCGGGGATACCACGACGCGCGGGATCGAACCGACGGCCCCAAACTGAGCGGGCTGGTCGGGGCCCCGACCTCTGGGTTCTCACGGGCTTTCCCCCTCAAAATGTGGGTGAATGCCACCCATCGCCCGTCTCCCCCAGCGGCCGTTCATCCTGCCCCACCCGTTCACGGGAGCCGACCGACGTCGGTCGTGGATCATGGGTGATGGAGATTCGCGGCGGGCCCATATTCATGGCTGGCGGCTTGTTCTCAGACGTTGGCCGCAGGCGTGACGGGGAGAGGGCTTGCAGATTGACCTGCCGGCAAACCGCCATGGATCTGCCAGAAATCATTGAGTCGACCCTGGGTCTTGAAGATCCAGATGATGCCGCCAATGATCGGCAGGAAGACCCAGAAACCGGTGGGGCCGCTGATCGGCTTTGCCCTTCCCTCGCTGGCATAGAGATTTCCGACCTCGGCCGGCAGCATGAAGACGTTCACAATTCCCAGGAGCAGGGCGAACAGAAGCCCGAGGCCGCCTCCTATTCCCTCCCGCGAGTATTCCTTCATCTCCTTGAAGGTCGCATACTGCCAGAAGAGCCCGTAGATACCGATGGTCACGATCGACAGCAAGATGACAGTCAACGGACTACGGCTCTTCCCCACGATTCCATTCGTCATTGTGAACCCCTATCAGCGAGGATGAACGGGCATGGCCCACGCCATGACCCCAACCTGCACTCTTATTGTGCCCGGGTGTCCAAGGAACTTCATGAGTGGTGACTACTCATCTTTTGGCACTCGAAAGTTGAGTAGTCACCACTCATGACCAAGCCAATCGGAGGGTGCCAAGGTCTTCTTGTGAGTCAGAAGCGCCCAACGGGAGATGGCCCAGTACGCACCCTGACCCTCGAGATCGAGGTGGACAGCGACCCGATCAGCGGACGCCTGACAGAGACGGGCACATCCGGCCGGTCCTTCGTCGGCTGGCTGGGCTTGGCCCGGGCGCTCGAACTGGTGCTCGACACTGGCGAGCAAGACTCCAGCATTTAGTCGCGATCCTTCCCAAGGGCTTGTCCCAGCTCCCCTCGGGAGCTGATCCCGAGCTTCATGTACGCGGCGGCGAGATGGTTCTCGACGGTGCGTACCGTGACGAACAGGGCTGCCGCGATGGCCCGGTTGGACTCGCCTCTGGCGGCGAGGGCTGCCACACGTCGTTGGCTCGCGGTCAGCGACTCGAGCCCACTGAACTGCAACCGTCGGGGTCTTGCCCCTGCGGCGATCAGTTCCTCGTGCGCACGAGTCGCCAGCGTGGTGGCGCCGCAGGAGCGAGCTATGTCGACGGCCGAACGCAGTGGCCCCCGGGCCTCGGCACGGCGCCCGTCCACACGCAGTGCTACACCGAGATCCAAGAGCGCCCGAGCCAGATCGAGGCGTGCCGGCGAAGCATCGAGCAGGGCCGAGCCCTCCTCCAGGAGCTCGATGCCACGGTCGCCCCGTCGTGCGAGTCCCTCCGTGCAGAGCGCAATTCCGCGGGCCGATGAGATATTCCATCTCTCGGTGAGCTCGAGCTGTTCGGTGGCCAGGGCCTGGGCCAGCCCAGCGTCATCGAGCACAAGTGCCGCCTCGACGGCCTCCCGACGCCACGGGATCCGCATGTGCCTGACGCCCATTGCGTGTTCGCGGCTTCGAACCTCGAGCAGATCCTCGAGCGCTTCGGCATGACGGTTCTGGGCCAAGCGCAAACGGGCGCGGGCGAAGAAGGGCATCGCGCCGTAGGTCGAGTTGGGCATCTCCGGGCCCACACCTATCCGGCCGATCACTTCTTCGGCCTCGGTGAGCTCCCCCCGTTCCACCAGCGCCGCCCCGAGGTAGGCGAGGTAGTTGGGGTTGGCCAACGACGTGCCGCCCGCCTCGCTCAAATCGAGCACAGCTCGTGACAGCGCTTCGACCTCAGCGAGCACACCCTTGCGCCACGCCACGATCGCCTGCAACCCGGTCATGCTCACCAGCGCGATCAGCGAACCCTGGTCGCGTGCAAGGCGTGCCGCGGCTTCGAGTGGTCCTTCAACCTCCTCGAACCGGTCGCCATCGACCAAGACGGCGACCGCATGGTTGAACGCGACCGACCCAGGCCCCTCGGCGACAAGAAGAGTGCCTCCCGACATGGCGCGGAGAGCGAACTCCGCCGCTTCGTTGACCCATCCCTGGAGCCAGCGCTTGCCGGCGAGCTCGGCAAGCACCGCAAGCTCGGCAGCACACTCGCCGGCAAGGTTGGTGTACTGCTCGAGCTCGGCCACGGCTGCGGCACCGATAGGAGGCACCAGCACTCCGAACCCGGCCTCGTCCGCCAGCAAGCGCAGCGCGGTTGTGCGCTCCCCATCGGCCACAACTGCGCGCTCGCGGCCGAGCAGCTCGGCTGCGCCTGCGAAATCACCCATGTAGAGCCGCGCATGCGCGGATCTACGGACGCGTTCCGTGCGTAGTGCTAGATCGTCGGTCCCCGCCGCGGCTTGTTCCAGGTGCTCGTTCGCACGCACGAGGTCGCGGCCCGTGACAGATTCAGCGGTTCCGAGTTCGGCCAGCACGTCTACCAGGGATTCGGAAGATGGTGGCTCGGCCAAGGCCCGCTCGAGAAATCGTTGCGCCTTGTCGCCGGCGAGATGTGACAGCGCGACTGCCGCTGCGTCCCTCAGCATCTGAACCACTCGCTGATCGCCCGCGGGTTCAACAAAGAAGGTGTGTGTCGCCACTCTCTCCGGTGGCTCATGCTCGTCCATCAAGATGAACGCCGCCTTTGCGTGCAAACGTGAGCGAGATGCGGGTGTCATCTGCTGGTAGACAGCGTGGCGCACGATCGGATGGAGGAAGCGCAGAGGACGGGCGTCATCGAGCATGCTCACCGCCGCCAGTGCATCCGCTGCTTCATCCACCTCCTTCGTTGACAGGTCACAGAGTGCTGCCACGTAGTGGACCTCGGCGCGCGCATCGAGCACCGCGACCGCATTGGCCACCGGTCCCGCCGCCACGGGCAGTCGAGCCAAGCGCAGCATCACCGACCGGGCAACGGTCTCGGGTCCGAGGCCGCCAACCAGGAGCACCGCCTCATCCGGTGCAACATGATCGACAAGCAGAGCGTCGATCACTTCCTGTAATAGGAAGGGATTGCCACCCGTCGCCTCGACACAGGCCGTAACCAGGTCCTGATCTGAGGCTCCACTGAACCGGTCGCGCACAATCTCGGCGACAGCCTCCCGTCCGAGCGGGCCCACACGCAGTAGGCCCCATCCAGCCCGCACTCGTAACTGGTCCAACATCCAGAGCTGATCGGCATGGACAGGCTCGGCCGGGCGCGCCGCCACGACGAGTCCCACCGAGAGTCCCTCCAGCCGTGCCGCGAGGTAATCCAAGAAGCGCAATGAGAGCTCATCTGCCCAATGAGCATCGTCGACCACGAGGACCAACGGCTGCCGCTCGGCGAGGTTGGCCGTCAACCAATAGAGAGCGTGGACGAGCGGGAAGGGAGAATCAGGTGCGGGCATCTGGTCATCGGACGCGGTGGGGACCCCCACGACCGGACCTGCCAATACTGCTGGGCCATCTAACAACTGCTGACGATCATGCTCTGACTCGCTGCGAAGCAGCTTTTCGAAGAGTTGCCGCACGACGCCGAAGCTGAAGTCTTGTTCCAATACCTGGCCAGAGGCCCAGAGGACCTGCACTTCCTGCGTTCCGGCGCGTTCACAGGCCGCCTCGAGCAGGGTCGTCTTACCGATCCCCGAATGACCCTCCACGAACACCAACGAGCCGAGGCGGCTCAGGAGAGCCGAGAGCTCTGCGTCGCGACCAAAGATCGGTTTCATTCGAGTCCTGCCGTTTCCGCCGCCGCCCAGCCCTATGGCTCAACCCAAGACATTGTATGGAGTACCGAGGCCCCGATGCCTTGAAGTCGCTTGCCAGGGGTGACCTGCTCGCGACCGAAGAACGAGCCGCTTCGCGCTGACTGGCAACGTCGCCGTGCCCCAAGCGCGCCATCTCGATGCTCAGACACGAGTGGTTGCTCCCTGCGAGGGCAATATGGCGGTAAACCATCTTCGCCGTCCCTGTGCCGCTGGCCGTGCGGGGCCTACCGCCGGGCCACGTTCAGTCCGTCGCTATCTACCCGTCACCGGGCGTCATCGGGGTTAGGGTGCCACCCAACCAACCGACGTCGAGGCGGCACGAACTGGGGACGACAAAGCCACCCGTCCTACGCTGTGGGCACGCCGTCGGCCCGACAACGGCTGGGCGGTCGTCATGGACAAGCGCATCAAGCGGCTGGGCATCTTCATGGTCCTCTGCTTCGTGGCTCTGTTCATCCAGCTCAACAACATCCAGATCCTGAAGGCACACTCGCTGGCCAGCAATCCGCTGAATCCACTGGTCGGCAATGCAGCACGAAGCCAGTCCCGAGGTGAGATCCTGGCCTCCAACGGTGAAGTCCTGGCCCAATCCGTCCTCGCCCCCAAGAAATCCACTTACCAGTACCAACGGGTGTACCCGGCGGCTACTGCGGGGCTCTTCGCCGATGTCGTCGGCTGGGACTCGTTCAATCACGGGCGGTTCGGCGTCGAGGCAAGCTACAACCAGTACCTCGAAGCTCATGATCGAGCGCCCAGGTCACTGCGGGACCTGCTCACGACGAGGACGGTCACCGACAACGTCACGCTGACCGTGAACCCGAAGCTGCAACAAGCCATGGCCCAGGCGCTCGACGCCATTCCGGCTGCGCCGCCCGGCATCTCCCCTCAGAACACCCAGGCATCGGCGGTGGCCCTCGATCCGACCACTGGCGCCATCCTGGCGATGTACTCGACGCCTACCTACGATCCGAACCCGCTCGTCTCCCAAGATGGCAAGAAGGAGAACGCGGCATATACCGCCACCGTCAATGCCCCGGGCAATCCCATGCTGGCCAAGGCGTACGAGGACACCAACGCCCCCGGGTCCACGTTCAAGGTCGTCACCTCGGCTGCCGCCTACGACCACATGCCCTCATTGACCACGTTCGCCTACCCCACGACCCAGTGCATCGATCTTCCTCAGACAAACAAGCAGTTGTGCAACTACGGCCGGGAGAGTGCAGCCGGAGCGGAACCCTGCGGTGGCACCATCCAAAACACCTTGCCCCAGTCGTGTGACACAGCCTTTGCCCAGATGGGCATCAGCCTCCAGGCCCTCTCCATGAACGGCGAGGCTCAGACCTTCGGGTTCAACAAGGTGCCGCCGTTGGACCTGCCCGGGGTGGTCAAGTCCAACTTCCCGACGGTAGCCGCGTTGACCAACAACGATCCCGCCCTGGCCTATTCCGCATTCGGCCAGCAGAACGTGACCGCGTCGGCCCTGCAAATGGCGTTGGTCGCTGCCGGGATCGCCAACAGCGGGGTGATCATGACACCGCACGTCATGGCTCGGATCCGGGACTCACAAAGCAACCTGGTCACCGCGTTCACCCCGTCGACGTGGCTGAGGGCGACCTCGCCGGCCACGGCCCAAGCGGTCACGTCGTTGATGCAGGCCGTGGTGTCCAGGGGCACCGCCTCCAGCCCGCCGGTGTTCCCCGCCGACGAGAGCGTTGCCGCCAAGACGGGGACCGCCGAAGTCGGCCCCAAACAGGACTACACCACCGACTGGATGATCGCGTTCGCACCCGCCTCCCACCCGAAGGTGGTCGTGGCTGTGGTCGCCCCGTTCCGTTCGAAGACAGAGACAGGGGCCCAGGTCGCTGGGCCCGCCACCTGCGCCATACTCCAGGCAGCGACCCAATCCAAAGAGGGGTGCCCCTGACCGCCGCGGTACGGCCCCCGCCGGGTCGGGGTGCAGCCGTCGCCGGATCAGCTTCCTCCGATGGCACAGGCCGTTCGCACGACGAACGTGGTGTGCCCTCTGGTAAGAACTGCGCCATGCGTAGTCCCGAGTCGAACCAGTGAGGCGGAGCACGAACGCCGTCGTCGTGCGGTGCCTGCAGCCCCGCTGAGCGCCGAACAGCGTCAACAGATCCACGAGACCGTGATCGCCCTCACCACCCGGCACGGCCTCGATGGTTGGCGCATCAGCGACCTGGTCGAGGCCACCGGGGTGTCCTCCCGCACCATCTACAAGTACTTCCCCTCGAAGGAGCACCTCTTGCTCACCTCGCTGATCGAGACCTCGGAGTTCCAGTTCGCTCAGATTCGCGAGACCACCATGCGCCGTGCCCGAACGCCGAGGACCCGGGTGCTGCGGGCACTCCGCGAGTGCACCGAGGGCGTGATGGACTCGCCCCAGCTGGCCAAGGCCATGGTACGGGCGTGGACGTCGGGGCAGTCCTCGATCCCGCCGCTGCTGGCCGGGTTCGAGGACGGTCTCAAGGCCACCCTCGCCTACGCCATCGCCGGTGGCCCGCCCTCGCCGACCCAGGAAATCGTGGCCGAAGTCATCGAGATGGTGTGGGTGACCAGCATGATCGCCTGGACGTCGGGATTGCGCGGGTCCGAATTCGTCGACCAGTCGGTGCGGCGCGCCCTCAGCGTCATCGAGCTCCCGGCCTGATGGGACCGACCCACTCGACCGGTCGCACGGACCGCCCCCCGCTGCTCATCGTCACCGAGATTTCCCCGTACGAGAGCGGCCCGGCCGGGGTCCACGGGGTGCTCGGCCAGGCAGGTGCCGCCCTGGCCGAGCTGGGGGACATGGCCGGGCTCGAGCCGGTGCGCGTGAGAGAGGTCGCCGACCTGACAGTCGACCAGCTCGACGCCGGAGGGGTCCTCGCCCTGTTCACCATCGGCGAGACTCCGTTCACGACCGCACAGCGGACGGCCATCTCCGCCTCGTGGCGCCGCGGCGACCTCGGCGTGCTCGGCGTCCACGCCGCCACCGATGCTTGCTACGGCTGGGAGGACTACGGCGCCATCCTCGGGGCCCGGTTCGCCGGCCACCCCTGGACCCAGTCGTTCGCCATCGACGTCGTCGACCCGGCCCATCCGGCGACGGCTCACCTTCCCAACCCGTGGCCCTGGCATGACGAGATCTACCTGTTCGGCCAGCTCCGCCCCGACGCTCGGGTCCTCCTGCGCGCCGACCCCACCCAACTGGACATGAGGGTGCCGGGCGGCCGCCTGCCCGACGACGGGCTGCCGTTGGCGTGGTGCCATTCGGAGGGAAAGGGCCGGACGTTCTACAGCGCCCTCGGGCACTTTCCGGCGGCGTGGGAGAGCCCGGTCTATCTGGCCCATCTGCTCGGCGGCCTGCAATGGGTCAGAGCGGGGACCGGCTGAGGCCGGCTGCGATAGGTGAGTGTCCCAGCATGGAACTATAAGTTTTACCTTGGCCTGCCTCCAGGTTAGAGTCGCTCATGGCCCGCTTCTTCAGCGATTCGGAGTACGCCGTCATCGACGCCGCCTGCGCCAGGGTGATCCCCACCGACGAGCAGCCCGGTGCCCGGGAAGCCCGCGTGGTCGACTACATCGACGGCCTCCTGGGCGCCTTTTCCACCGATCCCCCGTTGATCTGGGCCGGCGGCCCCTTCTCCGGGCGGTTCGGGGGGGCAAATGGGTTTGCCTCGTTCCACCGGCTGACGCCACTCGAGGAGCTCGCCTGGCGGACCCGCATCGAGGGATCGCTCGGGATACCCGAGCGCGAGCGGCTCGGACACGTCCAGGGCCTCCAGGAGATCTACCGAGACGGCCTCGGCGCGCTGGGAGCTGACTTCACCTCGTTGCCGCCCGACGAGCAGGACGAGCGGTTGCGGGACGCCGAGTCGTTCACCGCCGTGCTCTACGCCCACAGCTGCCAGGGCATGTACGGCGCCCCCGAGTACGGCGGCAATCAGGGCCTGGTCGGATGGGAGAACATCGGCTTCGCCGGCGACGTGCAGCCGCGAGGGTACAGCGACGAGGAGGTCAGCCAGCCGTGAGTCGGGACTTCGACGTCATCATCGTCGGTTCGGGACCGGGCGGGTCGACCGCCGCCGACGTGCTCACGGCGGCGGGCCGCTCGGTGGTGGTCTTCGAACGGGGGCGGAACCGCCTGATCGAGCTCGAGCCCCCCTTCAACCTGATCACCGACTACTCCAACGACGAGATCAAGTTCATGAACCGCCACTTCCTCGGGCCCGACCCGTGGCTCGACCCGCGCACCTTCCGACCCAGCGCCGAGGTGCGCGACCCGATCCACGTAGGCGACGTGAACAACCTCCCGGCCACCGTGGGCGGCGGCGGCGTGCACGCCGACGGCAAGCTGCCGCGCTTCCGGGAGGACGACTTTCGCCTCCACTCGCTGCTTGGCCCAGTCGACGGTGCCGACATCGTCGACTGGCCCATCGGCTACGACGAACTGGAGCCCTTCTACGCCGAGGCCGAGCGGCTGGTGGGCGTGGCCGGTCAGGCCGACGCCAACCCGTTCGCCGCGGCGCGCTCGGGGCCCTACCCCATGCCACCCGGCGCCCCGATGTACGGGTCACTGCTGACGGTGGCCGCCGCCGAGCGGCTCGGGTACCACCCCTACCCGGGCCCGACCGGCGCTAACTCAATTCCCTACGACGGCCGGCCTGCTTGCAACAATTGTGGCTTCTGCGCCTTTTTCGGGTGCCCCATCCATGCCAAGGGCGATCCGGTGGCACCGTTGCGCCGGGCCCTGCTCACTCGCCGGGCGGAGGTCCGGCCCGATTCGTTCGTCACCCGACTTCTGGTCCGCAACGGACGAGCCATCGGTGTCGAGTGGCAGGACGCCGGAGGCGAACTGCACGAGGAACTGGCCGACCAGGTGGTGGTGGCCTGCGGGGCCATGGAGACACCACGACTCTTACTAGCGTCGGGCCTCGAGCATCCCCAGATCGGCCGGAACCTCATGTTCCACTTCCAGACGATCAGCCTCGGCCGCCTGGCTCAGCGGACCCACTACCACAAGGGCCGCTCGGTCTCCCACCTGCACGACGACCACATCGTCCCCGACCCGGAGTCGTTCAAAGTGGCCGCGGCGGCCGGCCTGCCCTGGGTCAAGGGAGGGATGGTCGAGCACTGTGGCCCCGGACACCCGATCCTGGAGGCCAGCACTTACCCATGGGGCGCCGAGCACAAGGCCAAGATGCGCGAGTCGCCTTTCCGCGACCACCTCGTCGCATTCACCATGCAGGGGGAAGACCTTCCCCAGCCCACCAACCGGATCGACCTCGACCCCTCCGTCCGTGACGCTCGGGGCCATGCCGTGGCCCGGACCACCTACCAGCCCCACCGCCACGAGGTCGTCGCCTCGCAGTACCACGGGGCCAAGCTGGAGGCGATCCTGGCCGAGGCCGGCTCCGAGTGGACGACCACGGTGACCTCGCCCATGCTCGACGGCAATCCCTTCGGCATCACCAGCCCGGCGGCAAAGATCCCGGCCTCCAAGCATGTGATGGGCACGGCCCGCATGGGCGACGACCCGGCCACCTCGGTCTGTGACCGTTGGGGGAAGCTCCACGACCTGCCCAACGTGTTGGTCGCCGATTCATCGCTGTTCCCGACCAGTACCGGCTACGGCCCGACCCTCACGCTGGTGGCCCTGGCCATCCGCAACACCCGTGCCCTGCTCGGCTGACCGGACCGGATCGGCTGGCCTGACCCGCTTGGCTGGCCTGACCCGCTCGGTTGGCCCTTCCCATCGCCGGCCCGGGAAGGTACTATGCATCTTCCGTTCACGCCGACGGGGCCGCCGGGGGTTGCGGTTCGTTCGATCGGGTGGACAGGGGGGAGCAGGGGGACCATGACGAGACGCCGAAACGCTCGGGGGCCGCGTGACCAACGGCTGCGTGGTCGAGGGTTGGTCGCCGTTGGTGCGGCGGCCGCCGTCATCGCCCCGCTGGCGCTCACTTTGCCGGCGACCGGACCGGCCAGCGCCGCTCCGTCCAACATCAACCCAATCGGGGTCCTCAAGTACGGGTTCGACCTCAACAAACATTACTCCAACAGCTTTGACACGACTGGTTTGAACGACTGCTCCTACACCGTCACCCAGAACATCTTTCAGTCGATGACGGCGCCGGGGAACTTTGCCATCACTGGCGGGGTGGCCCAGAGCTGGACCGTCACTAACAACAGCTCCACCATTACCTTCCATATCCGACCGGGCATGGTGTTCTCGAACGGCGCGCCGGTGACGTCGCAAGACGTCGAGGCCAGCCTCACTCACACCAAGACCAGCCCCCTGCGCTCCTCCCTCACGGCGATTGACACCATGTCCACGCCAGATGCACAAACGCTGGTGGTCAACCTGAACCGGCCGACTGCCGGAGACTTCCTTTGGGCCATGACCTACATCGATGGCATGGTGATGCCCTCTGCCAACATCGCGACCGAGGCGAACCAGCCCATCGGGGCCGGCCCTTACACCCTGAAGAGCTACAAGCAGAGCTCGTCGATCATTCTCACCAAGAACCCCAAGTACTGGAACTCCGCGGCCTACCCGCTCGGCGGGGTGGACTTCACCCAGCTGACCCAGGGTCCGCAGGCGGCAACCGCCCTCACCTCGGGCGCGGTCGACATGATCCAGGTCGAGCCGGAGAACTACCCGCAACTGGCCGCTGACTCCAATATCGGGATCTCGATCACCAAGTCCTACGACAACATGGCCATCGAGCTCCGCCAGAACAGTGGGCCCTTCACCAACGCAAAAGTCAGGGTGGCTCTCGAGTACGCCGTCGACCGCAACGCCCTCAACAAGGTCGTGTTCAACGGGCTAGGCGAGCCGGCCTACCAGCCGGTCCCATCGTGGTCCCCGGGCTACAGCAAGTCGCTCGGCACCTCGGACTCCTACAACCCGGCCAAGTCCAAGGCCCTCCTGAAGGCGGCCGGGTACAAGAACGGCGTGCCGTTCAACCTCGTCATTCCTGCTGGCGACGCCACCTTCCAGCGGGCCTCGGCCCTGCTGCAACAGGAGCTGTCGGTGGCCGGGTTCAAGGCCACCATCCAGCAGGTCCCTGGTGCCGACTTCCTGACCAACGTCTACTTCAAGGGCCAGGGTGACGCCGTGCTGAGTGAGCTACTCACCAACGGGCCCGACCTGTCGAACAGCTTCGAAGCGCTGTTCGAGCCGTCCGGCTTCCCAGCACAGCACCTCGGCTCGATCAACCCCGCGCTGACTCCGCTCATCCAGCAGTCCAACTCGTCACTCAGCCCGACGGTGCAGGGACCGGCGATGCAGCAGATCGACAAGATCGTCCTTTCCCAGGGGCTGGTCGTTCCGCTGGTCTTCATGCCGTCGATCATCGCCTACAACAAGCAAAAGGTCGGGGGGAAAGTCGTCGCACCGATCGGGCAGTGCCGGTCAAACCTGGCCGGCATCTATATGAAGCGGTGAACCGGCGAAACCCTGGTTTTGGCGTTCACTTCTGGCCAGAAGTGAGCTAGAAAGCGGAGATGGCGTCTGGTAGCGGGGGCTCGCTCCCTTCCTTCATTGCGCGCCGATTGCTGATCTCGATTCTGCTGTTGTTCCTGATCTCGCTCGGGATCTTCTCGCTCATCCTGCTCATGCCCGGTAATCCGGCCATCACGCTGGCCGGTGGGACCAAGGCGACGCCGGCCGAGATCGCCAAGATCACCAATCAGCTGCACCTCAACCAGGGCTTCTTTGCCCAGTACTGGCGGTGGCTGAGTGGCGCGGTGCACGGCAATCTGGGCCAATCACTGTTCCAAAACGGGAGCGTGACGTCCGGTATCGCCGCCAGGTTCCCGGTGACCTTCGCCGTGGCCGCCGGGGGGATGGTCATCGCCATTCTGGTCGGGCTGCCGGCGGGCATCATCTCGGGTATCCGGCAGGGGACGGTCAGGGACCGGGCCGTGACCATCGGCTCGAGCATCGCCGTTGCCATGCCTGACTTCTGGTTGGGGATCCTGTTGGTCATCATCTTCGCGGTGAAGTTGAGGTGGCTGCCGGCGTTGGGCTACACGCCCTTCACCCAGTCGCCCGTCGAGTGGTTCAAAGACCTGTTGCTTCCCTGGTTGGCCCTGGGCATCGGCGGTTCGGCCGTCATCGCCCGCCAAGTGCGCGGTGCCCTGATCGATACCCTCGATCAGGACTACATGCGTACGGCACTGGCCAAGGGACTCAGCTCACGGATGGTGATCGGGAAGCACGCGTTGAAGAACGCACTCAGCCCGGCGGTGACAGTGATCGGCATCCAGTTCGGTTACCTGCTCGGTGGCACGCTGATCATCGAGCAGATCTTCTCGCTCCCGGGCTTGGGCACGTACATCATCCAGGCCATCAACGACAAGGACATCCCGGAAATCCAGGGAGTCGTCCTGGTGGTGGCGGTCTCTTTCATCATCATCAACCTCATCGTCGACGTCATCTACGGCTACTTGAACCCGAAGGTCAGGCTGGCGTGACGACCTGGAGCCCTCCCGGGGCCGGAGATCCCTTCGTCGGGCTGAACCCGGTGTCGCCCATCGCCGATCTGCCAGACGAGATGCCGCAGCGCCGACCCGGCTTTTGGGCCCGCTTCCTCCGCCAGCGATGGGCGCTGGTCGGGTTGACCTTCTTGCTGCTGATCATCCTGGCCGCCATCTTCGCCCCTGTCGTGGCACCTCATCCTCCCAACACCCAGGACATCAACGCCATCAACACCGGACCGTCGGGTTCGCACTGGCTCGGTACCGATGACCTCGGCCGTGACATCCTCAGCCGGCTCATCTGGGGCGCCCGCATCTCCTTGCGAGCCGCCTTCGAAATCGTTGCCCTGGCTGCGGTGGTGGCCGTACCACTCGGCCTGATCGCCGGCTTCTTCCGTGGTGCCGTCGACGCCGTGATCATGCGGATCATGGATGCGCTGTTCTCGTTCCCGCCGCTGATCCTGGCCCTGACCGTCGCCGCGTTGCTTGGCGCCGACATAAACGATGCCGCCATCGCTATCGCCATCGTGTTCGTGCCGAGCTTCGTCCGGTTGCTCCGTGGCGAGGTCATCGCGGTCAGGGAGGAGGCATTCATCGAGTCGGCCCGGAGCCTGGGGACCACCTCCAAGCGCCTGATGGGCCGCCACGTCGTCCCCAACGTGGCCTCGCCGATCATCATCCAGCTGGCGCTGGCCCTGGGGTTCGCCCTGCTGGCCGAGGCCGGACTGAGCTTCCTCGGTATCGGCGAACAGCCGCCCATACCGAGCTGGGGTGGCATGCTCCAAGAGGGGTTCAACTTCATCAATTCATCGCCGTGGGCCCTGGTCTTCCCCGGAGTGGCCATCATGCTCACGGTGCTGTCGTTCAACCTGGTGGCTGACGGGCTGCGCGACTCCCTGGGCCGGGACCGGCCTCCGGGCAGCACCTTGGTCCAGAGCGACAAGGAGGAGGGGGGCCGGATGGCCCGGCTGCGTTCCATGGGCCGGGCCGAATCCCCGCCGCCGGCAGCGCGCCCCGGCGCCGCCCTGTTGGCCGTGCAAGGCCTGAAGGTCGAGTTCAACACCCGCGGTCAATGGTTGCCGGTCATGGAGGACGGGGCGTTCACGCTGCAACGGGGTAAGACGCTCGGGCTGGTCGGCGAGAGCGGTTCGGGCAAGACCGTCTCCGCTCTGGCGGTGATGGGTCTGTTGCCGCCCCGGGTCTCCCGGGTGTCCGGTTCGATCCGGTTCGAGGGGCGCGAGCTCACCACGCTCAGCCCATCGGGGCTCCGTCAGCTTCGGGGCAACGAGATCGCCATGATCTTCCAGGAACCGATGACCAGTCTCAATCCCGCCTACACCGTCGGCAACCAGATCGCCGAACAGGTCCGGGCCCACCGGGAGATCACCCGCA
>JAUTXB010000103.1 GCA_030838245.1 Acidimicrobiaceae bacterium | reverse complement strand
GATCGTCGTCGTCTTGGTGTTGGCCGTCGTCATCTTGTCGCGGATCAACATGAACTACTACGCCGTCCAGCCGGGCACGGCGCAATCGGTGCAGCAGTTCATCACCGTTCCGGCCGGCAAGGCGCATCACGTCGCCCGCCCGGTGAAGCTGACCGACGTGAACCTCAGCCGGGTCTCGGCCCTCACCTACTGGTACTTCAAGCTCGACAGCAACACCGTTCTCCAGCCGCTCGAATCCGTGACCGGCGGCACCCCGCCCTCGGAGCTCGACGCCCAGGGTACGTTGGAGATGAGCCAAGCGGAGGCCCAGGCCAAAGCGGCGGCGCTTCGTCGGCTCGGCTACACCGTTCCGGCCACGGCCGGCGGCGCAGTGCTCTTCGCCGTGTGGAACGGGACCCCGGCATACGGCGTGCTCCATGTCGGTGACGTCGTCACTGCCGTGGACGGTGTGCCCACCCTCACGGCCACGTCGCTCAGCACGACGTTGAAGAAATACCACTCGGGCCAGACGGTGACCCTGTCGGTGAAGAAGGGCGGTTCGGGGAAGCCCCAGCCCATCTCGATCACCCTCCGAACCTCGAGGGTCGACCTGGGCGGGGGCCACAAGGCCACGGTGACCCTGGGGATCGAGCCTCAGGACCAGGTCAACTACACCTTTCCGTTCGCCGTGTCGATCGACGTCACCAACATCGGCGGCCCGTCAGCTGGCTTGGCCATGACCCTCGGGGTCATCGACACGCTGTCAGGGGGCAACCTCACCGGCAACCGGACGGTGGCGGCCACCGGCACTATGGACGACCAGGGAAACGTCGGGGATGTGGGCGGCGTCGCCCAGAAGACGGTTGCCGTGGAGCAGTCCGGTGCCACCATCTTTCTGGTGCCGCCCCAGGAATACAAGGTGGCCATGTCGAAGAAGACCCCAGGTCTGCAGATCTACGCCGTGTCGACGCTCAACCAAGCGCTCAACGTGTTGGCCGCTCACGGCGGGCACGTCCCCGCGTCGGCAACGAGTAACGCGGCGGGATGAACGGTTTGGTGCAGCGCCCGTCGTAGGCTCTGCCTATGCCTGAGGATCGCCGGTTGTCCATCTCGTCATCATCGAGCCTGTCGCCCGACGAAGTGGCCCGCCACACGTTCGGTACCGTGCGTCGCGGGTTCGATCCCGCCGAGGTTCGGTCCTACTTGGACTACGTGGCCGACGCGCTGCGGGTCGCCGCCGAGCGGGAGATCGAGCTCCGCCACGAGGTAGCCGAGGCCGAGCATCGGGCGGCCAACCCCGTTCTCGACGAGGGAACGCTGACCTCGGCACTCGGACAGGAGACGGCCCGGGTGCTCCAGAGCGCCCACAACGCTTCCCATGAGATGGTGGCCAAGGCGGAAGGCGAGGTGGCACGCCTGCTCAGCGAGGCCCAGGACGAGATCGGGCGATCCGAAGCCCGGGCCGAACAAGCGCTGGCCGAACGTACGGCCCAGGCCGAATCGTCGGTGACCGAGTACCGACAGCGGACCCACGACGAGTCCGAGGCGATGCTCGCCCAGGCCAGGGCGGAATGCCGGGAGATGATCGACGAGGCCCAGACCCTCCGTTCCCGGGTGCTGGCCGACCTGTCGAAGCGTCGCAAGGTGCTCCATGCCCAGATCGAGCAGCTCCGCGCCGGCCGGGAGCACTTGGCCGAGACGGTGCGGGGCGTGCGCCGGACGGTGGACGGCATCGCCGACGAGCTGTTCCGGGCCGAGGACGAGGCCAGGTTGGCGGCCGAGGCGGCGGGACGCGAGGCGATCGCCCGCCCCTATGAGGGCACGCCCGAAGAAGAAGCGGCCGCCCTGCTGGCCGCGGGAGCGGGCGAACCGGCTCCGCCCAATCTCGGCCTGGTGGTCGAGGACCAGCCCACCTTCGGCGCCGACCCGGGCGAGGTGGGCGAACCGCTCTCGTCGGAGCAGGGTGCCTTCATTGCCGCCGAAATCGAGGTGACCGAGACGGTGGCGGCCCCCGAGGCCTCGACACCGGAGACCGAGACGGTCGCTGCGCCCGAGGGCCCGACGGAAGCGATCGGCCAGGCAACGCCTTCGGGCACTGTGGACGACGGTGCCGACGAGACCGCAGCGGCCCCAGCGGCGAGCCAGTCGGTGAGCGACGACCCGACCCCGTCAGTGGACGAGCTCTTCGCCAAGATCCGCGCCGGGCGGGATACCGACGGGGCCGATGACCAGGTGCATTCGGACGAACCAAGTGGGGAAGGCGAGGAGCCTGGTCGCGGGAACCCGCTCGTGGACCGTCGAGACGAGCTGGTCGGCCCGCTGGTCACCGCCCTGTCCCGTCGGCTGAAGCGCACGCTCCAAGACGACCAGAACGACCTCCTCGACCGACTGCGCAACAACGGGTCGAAGTGGTCGAACGATCTCCTGCCCAATGAGGTCGAGCATCTCGACGCCTATTCCACCGCCGCCTTGTCTCAGCTGGAGCAAGCGGCCGGCGCCGGTCGGATGTTCGTCGGAGACGAGTCCGAGGGTGGCCCGCTCGCCGACCACGTGGTCGGAGTGGCACACGATCTGGCCACGGCAATCGTCGGACCGTTGCGGCGCAGCCTTGCCGACACCGAGCAGGTGGCCGACGCCGACGAGACGGCGGTGACCGAGCATGTCGGCGCCGCCTTCCGGGAGTGGAAGGGTGAGCGGATCGAGCGGTTGGCCGGCGACTATGTGATCGCCGGCTTCTCGGCTGGCTCGGTGGCGGGATCGTCACAGGACATCGAATGGATCGCCGCGGCGGCGCCGGGTTCCACCCCGTGTCCCGACTGCGACGACAATGCACTGAACGGCCCGCAGCCAGCCGGACAGGACTTCCCCACCGGACATCGGCACCCGCCTGCCCATTCCGGGTGCCGTTGCCTGCTGGTCCCCGCCGCCACCTAGGCTGCAGCCCGTGCGCAGACCGGATGACGTGCCAAAGAGTCCTCGCGCCACCACTCACCGACGACGACGCTGGATCATCGTTGCCCTGATCATCATCATCGCCGTGATCGCGTCTTTGCGTACCTTTGCCGTCTTCTACACCGACGCACTGTGGTTCTCGGCGGTCAGGCTCCACTCGGTCTGGCGGAGCCTGTTCGAGATCAAGGCCGGACTGATGATCACCTTCTGCGTGATCTTCGCCGCATTGCTGCTGTCCAGTCTCATCGTGGCCGAACGACTGGCGCCCCGGAGCCAGGCGGCCGACGCCGAGGACGACTTCGTCCGGCGCTACCAGGAAGTCGTCGGGCCCTACTCGAAGTGGATCCGAGCCGCGGTGGTGATCATCCTGTCGCTCATCGTGGGATCGCAGGCCCTCGGCCAGTGGCAGAACTGGATCTTCTTCCGCAACGGCGTGTCGTTCGGGAAAAAGGATGCCCTGTGGCACAAGGACATCGGGTTCTTCGTGTTCAAGCTGCCGTTCGAGAACTTCCTCGTCCACTGGGCACTGGTGGCGCTGATCGTCATCTTCTTCGTTACCGTCCTCACCCACTACCTCAACGGGGGCATCCGGGTCCAAGGGCCCAGGCCCAGGGTCAGTCCGGCGGTCAAAGCCCACATCTCGGTGATCCTCGGGTTAATGGCCTTGGTCAAGGCGGTGGGGTACTTCCTGCAGCGATACAACCTCGACAACGCCACTGACGGGTACGTGCAAGGTCCCGGCTACACCGACGTCCACGCCCGGTTGCCCGCGTTGCAGTTGTTGATCCTGGTCTCGCTGGCCGCGTTCTTGTTGTTGATCTTCAACATCCGCCGGCAAGGCTGGGCCCTGCCCGTGCTCGGGGTGGGCATGTGGTTCCTCGTCGCCCTGACCGCCGGGGCCATCTACCCGGCCGCGGTGCAGGCGTTCAGCGTCAACCCGGCCCAGAACACCTTGGAGCATCCCTACATCCAGCGGAACATCGCCGCCACTCGGTCGGCCATGAGCCTCAACGGCATCACCAGCACGCCGTTTCCGGCCGCCCAGACACTGAACGCCAACACACTGAACGCCAACAGCGCCACCACCGGAAACGTACGCCTGTGGGATCCGACGGTGACCCAGCCGACGTACGATCTGCTCCAACGCATCCGCTCCTATTACAGCTTCAACTCGCTCGGTGTGGACCGCTATACGGTGGACGGCAAGGAGACGCCGGCGGTGGTGGGCGTCAGGGAGATCAACGACTCGGACATTCCGGCGGCGTCGTGGGTCAACACCCATCTGCAGTTCACCCACGGGTACGGCATGATCGTGTCACCCTCGAACCAGACCACTTCCAACGGCGACCCCGTCTTCGGGGTCCAGGGCGTTCCCCCGGCCTCGACCAAGGGGCTGCCCACGATCACCCAACCGTCCGTCTACTTCGGGCTGAACGAGCCGGGTTACGTGGTGGCCAACACGAAGCAGCCCGAGATCGACTATCAGCTCATCAATGGCCAGAACCAGGAGACCCACTACAGCGGGGACGGGGGCGTCCAGCTCTCCTCGTTCTTCAAGCGGGTCATGTTCGCGTTCCGCTTCGGCGACATCAACATGTTGATCTCCGACCAGTTGACTGGCAACTCGAGGGTGATGTTCGACCGCCAGATCCAGGTAAGGGTGGCCAAGGCCGCCCCGTTCCTAAGCCTCGACTCCGACCCGTACTCGGCGCTGGTGAACGGGCATATCGACTACATCCAGGACGCCTACACGACGACCGACAGCTACCCCTATGCGCAAAATGCCGACACCACGGCATTGTCGTCGGCCAGCGGGCTCCCCCCCAACTTCAACTACATCCGCAACTCGGTCAAGGTGGTCACCGACTCGTACACCGGCATGATGACGTTCTACGTGATGGATCCCAACGATCCGATCATCCGCACCTACGAGCGGGCCTTCCCGAACATGTTCACCCCGGCGTCGAAGATGCCCAAAGCGCTCAGGGCCCACATCCGGTACCCCGAGGACATCTTCACCGTGCAGGCCTCCATGTACGGGAAGTACCACATCACCAACGCCACCAGCTTCTACAGCGCCGCCGACGCCTGGAGCCTCTCGCCCACCCCAGGTTCGGGCTCGCCCTCTGCTGCCTTGGCCACCACCCAGACGGTCAACGCCCAGGGCCAAGCGGTGTCTACCGGCCAGGTTGTGAAGATGGCGCCGATCTACCAGATGCTCCGGGTCCCTGGCCAGACCAAACAGACGTTCACGCTGCTCGACGCGCTGGTGCCGGTGTCCAAGGGGAGCCAGATCCAAACCCTCTCGGGGTTCATGATCGCCGGGTCCGATCCCGGTCACTACGGGCAGATCCAGATGTTCGTCACCCCTCGTGGGCAACCTGTCGACGGTCCGTCTCTGGTCGCGGCCCGGATTGACGCCACCCAGTCGATCTCTCGACAGATCAGTCTGTTGAACCAGAACGGCTCGACGGTTGAGCTGGGCAACGTGTTGATGATCCCGATCGCCGATTCGCTCTTGTACATTCAGCCGCTCTATGTCCAGTCGTCGCGCAATACGTTCCCCGAGCTGCAGGGGGTGATCGCCGTGTACGGCAAGCAGGCTGCTCTGGGTACGGGTGGCACGCCCACCGATGCGAGCGCCGCGCTGCAAGACGCATTGACCCAGGTGTTCAAGGCGCCGGTGTCGACGTCGCCCGGGGGTGGGAGCGGGACTCTGTCGCCCCAGGTGCAGAACCTCCTTGTCGATGCCCAGGCGGCCTATCAGCAGTCCCAGACCGACCTCAAGAACGGGGACCTGGGCGCGTACCAAACCGACATCACCAGGATGGAGTCCGACTTGAACACCATCCAGCAACTGACGGGCACGGCCACCCCCGGCACCGGATCGGCAACCACCACCACGACGACGCCAAGCTCGGGCGGCGGAAAGACCACCACCCCCACCACGGGCAAGACCTCGACGACGACAACGACCCCGAAGTCGAAGGCCAAGGCGAACACGACCCCCTCGACCGCCCCGGCGTAGGCCCCCCCGTACCCGGAGCGACTGTTTCGGCGCTGAACGTCCGGGGATGAACGGGTGCTATCGTTGTACCTCACGGCGCGGGGTGGAGCAGTCTGGTAGCTCGTCGGGCTCATAACCCGAAGGTCGGAGGTTCAAATCCTCCCCCCGCCACCACTGAAACGCTGGTCGGCGCGTCTTGTGCATAGAGCACAGGCGCCTGACCAGCGGTTTCGCGTCAGGCGGAGTTGGCGGACATCGGGTTTATCGGGGCTTTTTCTCGGGACCTGCTCACCCGTGCCCTATGCAGCCCTATGAGGGTGGCACAGCGCACGCGTCCCGTACGCTGCGCTTTAGCAGTCGAGTCCTAGGTCGAGATTGCGGTGCACAGGGCATGCCCTATGCGGTTGACCTACTCAGTATCGAGGCCGTTACGGTCCGGGCTCGGATTATCCGTAGAGGCATCGCTGCGATCCGACGGGACGGAGTCGAGCCCCCCAGCGAGAACACCTGCCCCGTGTCAGCGACAATCGGTGGCCGCAGTTTGCTCGTCGCCCTTGCCCCCTCGGCGGCACCCCAAGACGACGGAAGTCGGTCGATCCCGAGGGTTTGTTCAAATCGCATTGCCCAACACTCCGTAATCTTTGCTCGTTAGCCGCTCGTGCGCGTTCCGAGCTGCCAAAGCGGGTTCAGCTGCGGCGCCTCTCGAGCGCCACCGCCTCGATCCGGTCGCCGACGGTCCTGTCGATGTTGCGCCAGTACTCGAAGGCCCGCTGAAGGACCTCCTCGCGCCGCAGCCCGGGAAGGACCCCTGACACCGTGTCGACGAGTCGGTCGCGCGCTGCGTCGTCCACCACGTCGTTGACGAGGGTGTACGCCTGGCCGAAGTCGTCGTCCTAGGGATGGAGCGTGTAGGCGGCGCGGACCATCTCGCCGTCGGCTGCCCACACTGAGTGCTCGGCGTAGGTGTCGGTTTGGGCGGCGGGGGCGTCGTCGAAGTAGTTCGGGTAGTAGACGGGGTCAGTGACGTTGTCCACCCTCATTGCCCCATCCCTGGAGTAGCTCCGGACCGGTGCCCTAACGCCTAGCCAACTCGCCGGAGCGGGGCAAGAACGGGGTCAGGACCGGATGAACGCCTGCAGATCTGCGTTGATCGTCTCGGCTTCGGTGATCGCCATGCCGTGTGAGAAGCCGGGGTAGATGTTCAGTGTCCCGTTCTGCGCGAGCTTCGCGGCAAGAACCGAGGCGTCTTGATAGGGGACGATCTGGTCGTCCTCTCCGTGCATGAATAGCGCCGGAACGTCGATCTTCTTCAGGTCCTCGGTGAAGTCGGTCTCGGAGAATTGCTCGATGCAGTCGTAGGACGCCTTGACGCCCGACTGCATGCCGAGGCGCCAGAACTGATCCCTGACGGCCTCGGAGACCTTGGCGTTTGGCCTGTTGTAGCCGAAGAACGCCACGCTCGTGTCCTTGTAGAACTGGGACCGGTTCTCAACGAGACCAGCGCGAAGGCCGTCGAAGACCGACAGCGGCAGTCCATCGGGGTTGTTGTCGGTCTGCACCATGAGTGGTGGCACCGCGCCGATGAAAATCATCTTTGCCAGACGCGACGTGCCATGGCGGCCTACGTAGCGTGCGATCTCGCCTCCACCCATCGAGTGGGCGATCAGGGTGAGGTTCACCAGGTCGAGTTGCTCGATCAACCCGGCGAGGTCATCGGCCCACGTGTCATAGTCGTTCCGGTCCCACGTCTGGCTGGAGCGCCCATGACT
>JAUTXB010000099.1 GCA_030838245.1 Acidimicrobiaceae bacterium | reverse complement strand
TCCAAGGGTGGGGTGGTCCTGTTGACCAAATCACTGTCCGTCGAGTACTCGGGCACCGGTGTGCGCATCAACGCGGTGGCCCCGGGCGGGATGGTCACTCCCCTGCTCGAGGCGTTCGCCCTGCCCCCGACGGCTGATGCCACCCGGCTGCCGCGGGGCGTCCGGGTCCCCCATGCCAGCCCCGACGAGGTCGCGTCGCTGGTGGCTTACGTCGCCTCCGAGGACGGTCGGTTCATGATGGGCAGCATCGTCTCGATTGACGGGGGCATCACCGCCTGAGCGGCGCGGGCGGCCCGTCCCCCGGCCTCATGCCGACGGCAGTCGGCGGCCCAGGAAGTCCAGGGCCCGGACCCACGACTCGGCCTCGGCCCGGGGGCGGTGCCAATCCTCGAAATGGCCGGCGAAGACATGGCCGGCACCCTCGTAGACCTCGGACTCGAGGGGGATGGACCACCGGTCGAACCGCCGAGCCACCTCGGCCACCATGTCCTGAGGCCAGACCGGGTCGTCCGCCCCCACCAGCAAGAGGACCGGGCAACGGAGCTGCCAGATCAGGTCGATGGGGTGCGCGGGCCGGAGGGCGGACAGCTCGTGGAACGTAGGTTGGCTGGGATAGAAGAGGACAGCGGCATCGACGTCCCGTCCCATGCAGGCTGCCAACATGGCCAGGGTGCCACCCGTGCAGTAACCCCAGACCGCCACCGACCCCATACCCTCGTGCCGACGAAGGTGAGCGGCGGCGGCCAGCACGTCCTCCGCACCCCGGCGAAAATCGAGCCCGCCGATGAGCCCCTCGATGTCGGCGAGGTGGGCCAGGTCCACCAGGGCATCGGGATCCTCGGACCCGCGGCCGTGGTAATAGTCGGGGATGGCGACTACGTAGCCCTGCTCCGCCAGCCGGGCCCCGACGCCGCGGATGAAGGCGTTCACCCCCTGGGCCTCAGTGGCCAGCACGATCCCAGCCCGGGGCGTCCCTCCACCCGGCCGGCATACGATCGTGTCGACCTCCTCCCCTTCGACCACCAGGGCCACGGACTCCACCCGGACGGCGGCGGCCGCGGGATCGTGCGCGTTCATGGCGCGAGTCTGTCTCGGCGACGAGGATCTTGCACTGCCCGGGTATCTGAGAAAGTATGTTTTCGCCAATAGGTCGAGCACGGCGTCAGCGCGCCGCGCACAGAACCGAACAGAGGGGGTACCAGCGCGATGACCACGACTCCTGTCATCGACGCCGACGCCCACGTCACCGAGCCACGCGACGTCTGGTCCTCTCGACTCCCGAAACGGTATGTCGACGCCGGGCCGACGATGGTGCGGGACGACGACGGCCGGGACCTGTGGACGATGGGCGGCAAGTCGCTCGGGACCGTCGGCATGAATGCCGTAGCTGGGTGGCCCGACTTCCCGCCCGGGCAACCCTCCACCCTCGAGCAGTGCCACCCTGCGGCCTACGACGCCGGGCAACGGCTGGCCTACATGGACGAGGCACGCATCTGGGCCCAGGTCCTCTATCCCAACGTGGCCGGGTTCGGGAGCCAGCACTTCCTCGACGCCGGGGACGAGGCCCTCAAGCTCCTGTGCGTGGCTGCCTACAACGACTTCCTGGCCGAGTGGTGCTCGGCCGACCCCACCCGTTTGTTGGGCGTGATGGCCACGCCGTTTTGGGACATCGATGCCACCGTGGCCGAGATCGAGCGCGGTGCCGAGCTCGGGTTGCGCGGGATCCTCTTCACCGGGGAGCCCCAACGCTTCGGATTGCCCACCCTGGGATCGGCGCACTGGGACCCCTTGTACCGGGTGGCGGCCGAAGCGGGCCTTCCCATCCACTTCCACATCGGCGGCGGCGAGGACGACCTCAAACAGCTGGTCAACCAGGAGCGACAGGAGGCCCACGGATACGCGGGCACCCAGACCTACGCGGCTTGCCTGCTGTTCTTGAAGAACGGCATCCAGTGTGCCGACCTGATCTCCTGTGGCGCACTGAACCGGCACCCCGAGACCAGGTTCGTCTCGGTGGAGAGCGGCGCCGGCTGGGTGCCGTTCATGCTCGAAGCGGCCGACTTCAGTTACCTGGGCGCGACCAGAAAGGAACGGCGCCGGGGTGACGAGATACTTCCGTCGGAGCTCTTCGCCCGACAGGTGTACGTGACGTACTGGTTCGAGAAAGCCACGCCCACCTACCTGCTCGACGCCCTTCCGGTGGACAACGTCTTGTTCGAGACCGACTTCCCGCACACGGCCTGCCTCTACCAGAACATCCAGGAAACCATCGAGAACGGACTGGCGAACGCCCCCGAGGACATCCGTCGCAAGTTCCTGTGGCAAAACTCGGCCAACCTCTACGGCATTCCCCATGCGCCCGCCGACTGGTTAGCGGGGACCGAGGCCTGAGAACCCATGGACCCGGTGAACATCGAGAAGGTCGGGAAGGTGGTGACGCTGCCACCGGAGCCGCTGGTGCCCGACGAGACGACCTTCGTGGCCGAGGGCCCGATCCGGATCGGCGTCGAACGGCGGCACATCACCACCGAGTCGTTGCGCGCCCTGTACCGCGACAACCCCGACCACGCCGCCGCCTTCGAGGCGCGGGTGCAACACGGCGGTGCCCTGGACGACCGAGGAGTGTCGATCCACGTGCTCTCGGCCGCCACCGGCCACGAGTACCTCCGCTTCGATTGCTTCGACGAGGACCCCCACTACCACTACATCCACCATGACAAAGACGGTGCCCTTCGGAACCGCTGGGTCATCTACGACGCGGCGGCCAACGGCGCCATGCTCCCCTGGGCCCTCGATCGGCTGCGCCACCATCTTGGTGAGATGTTGGCCGGCGCCGGGGCCGAGCCCGACATGGTGTCCGTCGACGGGGAACGGGTGGGCCACCTCGTCGACCAGGTCGCCTCGCTGGCCACGGCGTGAGCGGGACTTCGGACCAGGACGGGGCAGACATGAAGATGACAACGATTGATGTGGGCGCGACGCACATCCTCTCGCTCATGGAGATGCACCATGTGGAGGACCCCGAGACGGGCCCGGCCCTCGAGATGGAGCTACGCGAGGAGGTCGTCAACCCCCACGGGAGCCTGCACGGTGGGTTGATGGGGGCACTGATCGAGTGCGGCGCTGCTGGGTGCGCGGTCCGGGCTGCCGGCTCGGTCAACATCGTGGCCTCGGACATGAACATCCGCTTCCTCAGCGCCGTCACCGTTGGGCCGGCCCGAGTGGTCACCGAGGTGCTCCGCCGGGGAAAGCGGAACGTCGTGGTCCAAGCCAATGTGATCGATGTGGGTGACCACCGCAAGCTGGTGGCCTCGTCGACCCTGTCCTACACGCTGCTCGACGGACAGTGACGTGACCGGCCATTCCGGAAGGACCTACGTGGTGAGCGGGGCGGCCAGTGGCATCGGCAAGGCCCTGTCCCTCCAGCTGCTGGGCGACGGAGCGAACCTCATCGCCCTGGACCGTGACGCCGGCGCGCTCGACGCTCTGACCGGCGAGGTGCCGCCCGGCCACGGGTCGCTTCTCCCCACCGCCCTTGACGTCGCCGACGAAGCCGCGGTGTCCAAGGCCATCGAGGAGGCGGTGGCCGACCTCGGTCCGCTAGCCGGGGTGGCCACCTGTGCGGGGATCTTCGTCGGTGGGGACTTCGCCCCCATCGCCGACATCGAGCTCGACCAGTTTATGGCCGTCCTCACCGTGAACCTGGTGGGGACGTTCCTGGTGGCCAAGCACAGCCTCCGCCACCTGGCTCGGCCTGGTGGCTCGGTGGTGACGGTGGCATCCACCGCCGCCCTAAGAGGACACGGGAGGGGCGCCGGCTACACGGCCAGCAAGGGTGGCGTCGATGCCCTCACCCGGCTCATCGCCGTCCAGTACGGGCCCGAGGGCATCCGGGCCAACTGCGTGTGCCCGGGTGGGACGAACACACCGATGACCATGGGCGCCTTCACCTCACCCGAGGGGTTGGCCGCCGTTCGCCGTAGCTATCCGCTCCAGCGGGCGGGCGAAGCCGCCGAGCCCGCCGCGGTGATCTCGTTTTTGCTCTCCGACGCCGCTTCGTTCGTGACCGGGACGACCGTCCCGGTCGACGGCGGGGTCGTCGTCACCTGAACGAGCGGCTCACGACACCCCGGGGTCAGTAGCGACCCCGGGGTGGTCGCACTCAACCGAGAAGCGGGTTCTTGGTCAGCGGTATGCAGGTGAGGGGCAGCACGACGCTGTACTTCTGACCGTTGCTGCTGACGATGGACCCACAGCCCCCGGGCCCGGCGTGGGCGCCCGGGAAGGTGGCCGGCCCGGTGCCACCGGGGACAGAGAACGTCCAGCCCTTGTTCAAGGCCGCAGTCAGGCTGGCCGAGGTCACCGACGGACCGACCTTCTTCAGGGCGGCAATCAGCATCTCGGCCGACCAGTAACCCGCCTCAGTGGGCTGGCCCAGGATGACGTTGGGGTCGGTGGCCTTGACGTCCTTGGTCATCTGGGCCACTGCCGCGCTGCTCTGCTCCCAGGGAGCGAACGTGACCAGGGTGTCACTGCCCTTGGCCACGGCCGCGGCGCGGGGGTCGTAGAGCGAGAAGTTGTAGTCGGTGCCCTTGAAGCCCGAATGGTTCAACTGGGCGATGATCGACACGTCGTCCTCGGGCGGCAGGACCTGCTGGATGAAGTCGGGCTGCTTGCCGTTGTTCGACGTCATCAGCTGGTTGACGTACGGCGTGTAGTCACTGACCACCGCGGGCGGTTCGGGGATCGAGGAGACCTGGGCCACCACCTTGGCCCCTTCTTTCTTCCACTCGGCTGCGAACAGCTGCAGCGAGTTGATGGCCGAGGCGTTGTTGATGGCGGCCAGGGCCACCGTCTTGCCCTTGCACCCACCCTTGACCGTCAGACAGATCTCGGTGGCCACGCTGCGTACCTGCTTCTCGTCCTTCGGGTTGGGCGGTACCGCACCCACGAAGCTGAAGCCGTTGCTCGATTGCCACCATCCGGTGGAGATGCCCCAGCCGAAATAGGGAATGGCGGCCTGCTGCAAGACCTTGCCGGCCACCCACGCCTCGGTGACCACGGGCACGACGGCCAAGACATGTTCGTTGACCAGCGCCTTGGCCGCGGCGATGTCCGAGGTCGGGTTCTGGCCGTCGTCCTGCATCCCGATGAACTTGATCTTGCGCCCGCCGAGACCACCGGCGGCGTTGAAGGCATTGAATGCCGCCTTGGCCCCGACGTCGGCACCGGTATAGGTGGAGGCGGACCACACCCCGCCGACGACGATCGGGCTGGTGTTCTTGGCCGCAGAGGCCGCGCCACCGGTGGCGACGGTTGCCGTCAGGGCCAATACCCCCACCGCAATCGACGCCCCTACCGTCCGAAACGACTTACGCATTCGTGTTTCCTTCCCCGTTGCGTCGACGGCCGCCTGGTGGCTCGGTAGCGCCGCTCAAACGCGCGCGCTCCCCTCACCGGCCGACCGAAAACAGCTCTTTTCCCGTTGTCGATCGGCAATGTAGCCGACATCGAACGACGGGAGCCAAAGCGGCAAGGAATCCGCTCGCGCCGACCGAGCGAAAGGGGTTGTTCGGTGCCGTGGCGACGCCGACGGCCGCGCCGAATCAGCCGAAGTTGAGCGGAAGCGTCTCGATCTGGCGAAGACCGAGCATGTACTGCAGCTCCACCCCTGGCGCGATGGCGTAGTCAGGAATGCGCTTGTGCCACTCGCGCAGCGTTGTACGGAGCTCCAGGCGGGCCAGGTGCGACCCGAGGCAACGGTGGACACCGCCGCCAAAGGCCAGGTGCTTGTTGGGCTGACGGGTGAGGTTCACGGTGTCGGCGTCGGGCAACGCCCGCTCGTCGGTGTTGGCCGACCCGATGCTGATGCCCACGTGATCACCCTTGTGGATCGGACAGCCGCCGACCTCGGCGTCCTGGGCCGCCACACGGGCCACGCCGGTGACCGGGCTCTCCCAACGCAACAGCTCCTCGACCGCCGAGGGGATGATGGTCGGGTCGGCGACGATGGCCCGGCGTTGGTCGGGGTTCTGGGCCAGATAGGCGAAGAAGCACTCGAGGGTGTCGGTCACCGTGTCCAGCCCGGCCAGGATGAACAGGAAGCAGATGCCGATGATCTCGTCTTCCTCCAGCCGGGCACCATCGACCTCGGCGGCCAGGAACCTGCTCAACAGGTCCTCTTGGGGCTTGCGCCTGCGGTCGGCCAGCGCCTCGGAGAAGTAGCCTTCGATCTCGGCCGCAGTGGCCCGTTGCGCTGCCTTCATCTCCTCGAGGTCGGACACCTGGGGACGGAGGATGCCGTTCTTCATCCCCAAGAACATGTCGAGGTCAGACAGGGGCAGGCCGAGCAGGCGGAGGAACACCGAAGAGGGAAGGGGCTCGGCCAGCGCAGTGGTGAACTCACAGGATCCCTTGTCGATGAAGGCATCGATGAGCTCGTTGACCAAACGGGCGATGTCCGGCTCGATCTGGTTCATCTGCTTGGGCGCGAAGATCGGGTCGAGGAGCTTCCGGTACTTGGAATGGTCGGGTGGGTCGACCTGCAAGGGAATGAGCGGAACGGTCTGGCCCAGGTCGACTGCTTCCATGGCCGAGGAGAAGATGTCCGGGTGCTGGAGGGCGAAATCGACTTCGGCCCGCCGCATGACCTGGAATCCCCCGAGGGGTCCGGGCACGATGGCCGCGTTGTCCCGGGCCTGGCGATAAAGAGTCTGGGGGTTGCCGGCCCGCGTCATGTCCATGAACAAGGCGCCGTCGAACGGCTCGCTGGTGGCTCTGTCTTGGGTGTCGGTCATCGCTCAGCTGTTGGTCAGGGCGCCGAGGTCGGAGGCCTTGTTGGCGTGGGGCGCCTGAGGGTTGCGGCGGGTGGAGCGGATGGCCACGTCCCGTCCGGCCTGGCGGGCCCGCAGGGCCCTGACGGTGGCCTCGTTCTTGGGGATGGAAGAGAACGGGTCGTAGCTGAAGTGGTTCATGGCGTTTTGGTG
>JAUTXB010000045.1 GCA_030838245.1 Acidimicrobiaceae bacterium | reverse complement strand
ATCTGAGGAGAGAGGGTTCGCCGACAGGCCGGAAGTGGAGGGCCGACCGGGTGCGGGCACGTCATCGCGCCCGGGTTCGTCGACCGGATATCTGTCGGAATCGGGCGCCACGAGGGAATTCTACCGGTGAGGCCCCTTCTTCCCGCCATGGCCGGCCCTACCCTGGTACCGACCTCGGTGCTGGGCAGATACGCTATGCAACACGAGGACGGACCCAGGTCCACGCCTGGTACCGGCCGCAAGTAGTCGAACAGCTCCAAGGAGGCGCACGGGTGAGCACGACCATGCAGAACGTCAGCATCGGAAAGAGGCCGGCTCCGGTCGTCCTGACCGATCTCGCCACCACCAAGGTGGCTGAGCTCCTTGCCCAAGAGGACACCGCCGACCTCGCCCTTCGGGTGGCGGTGCGACCGGGTGGCTGCTCCGGCTACAGCTACGAGATGTTCTTCGATGCCGACGTGGCCGACGACGACATTGTCCGGGAATTCGGCACGGTGAAGGTGATCGTGGATTCGGCCAGCGCCGACCTGCTCAAGGGCTCGACCCTCGACTACAGCGACGGCCTCCAGGGCGCCGGGTTCCATGTGACGAACCCGAATGCCGCCCGCACCTGCGGTTGCGGCTCGTCTTTCAGCTGATCCCCTGATCCGGCTGCGCGTCGACGGCGTCGACGTCGAGGTATCCGACGACGAACTGTCCCTGCTCGACGTGCTGCGCGAGCGCCTGGCCCTGCGCACGCCGAAGGACGGTTGCAGCCCCCAGGGTCAGTGTGGTTGCTGCACCGTGTGGGTCGACGGCGCACCCAGGGTTTCCTGCGTCACTCCCATCCGCCGGCTGGCCGGCCGCGAGGTGACGACCGTGGATGGTCTGGACCCCGAGGTGCGCGACCGATGGGCCGACGCGTTCACCGAGGCCGGCGCCAGCCAGTGCGGGTTCTGTACCCCCGGCATCATCATGCGGCTGGCCGCTCTGGGCGGCCCGGGCCGCGATCCGGCCAGGGTGGTCCCCGACGTCAAGGTCCACCAGGCCCTGGCCGCTCACCTGTGCCGGTGCACCGGATGGCAGACGGTGGTGGAGGCGGCCCGCCTGGCATTCGAGGGACCAAGGAGGTCGGAGCGTTCCGCCCGTGACGTGACGGCTGCGGCCCGACGGGCATCCATCGAAGGGCGGTCGGCCCAGCGGGTGGGCCCCGACGTGGCCCTCGGCGCCGGCTCGTTTGCCGACGACACCGCCCCCGCCGATGCCGCCGTTGCCCTGTCCGACGGAGCCGGGGGATTTGTGGTCGCCGACTCGGCCCAGGAGGCGAGGGCCCGTGGCCACAAGGTGCAGGGGCGTCGGACCACCATCGAGGTGTCCCACCCGGTCGAGGTGCCCCCAGGCGAGTGGTCGCTCACCTTGCAGACGACCTGGGTCGAACCGGCCTACGTGGAGCCGGACGCGTCGTGGTGCCTCCCCGGCGGAGAGCCGGCATCGCCGTGTGCCAACGGCGGCGCCTTCGGCGGGAAGCGGCATTCGCCCCTGCCCGAGGTGGCCCGCCGGCTGGCTGCCGAGCACCAGCGCCCGGTCCGCGTCCTGTGGTCCCGGGAGGACGTGGTCCGGTTCGGGCCCAAACGACCGCCGGTCGCCGGCGGCGTGGCTTCCGACGGTTCGGGAGTCCTGCGGGTCGGGGTCTCTGCCCCGTGGCCCGACGACTCGTGGGCGGACCTGGAGCGGGCGGTGGCCGGCGTGGCCCCCGGTCTGTCGGTGGAACCTATCGCCGTCGTCGGACCCCCGGTCTCGGGCGATCAGCGCGCTGCGGTGTGGGCCGAGGCGGCGGTGCTGGCCGCGTGTGCCGCCATGGTGGGGTCGCTCGGCTCCGGTCCCCATCGCAACGTACCGGTCGAGGTGGTCGCCCCCGACGGTGGGCGCGCCGTGGTCAGTTGTGGCCCCGACGAGATCATCACCGTCACCGTGGCAGCCGGCGACGTGCTCGACGATGTCACCCTCCGCTCGTATTGCATCGGAGCAGTCCATCAGGCCCTCGGCTGGGTCCGCAGCGAGGGGATCGCCGTAGACGCCGAGGGATCGGTCCATGACCTCACCATCCGCTCGTTCGGGATCATCCCGGCGCGATCGGTCCCTCCGATCACCGTCATCATCGATCAGGGCGACGGTGGTGAACCGGTGAACGGATCCGACGCCGTGTTCGCGGCCACGGCCGCGGCGTGCTGGCTGGCCGACGGACTGGCGCCCACCTGGCCCACCCGGCGGACGTCGGGGGCTCGCCGGTTACCGGCATGACCGTGGTGACCTCGCCACGCCGGCCCGAACAATCCGACGAAGGAGATACCTCATGAGCACCCCTATCGGTCCCTACAGCCCGATTGTCCGCGCCGGCTCGTGGCTGATCTGCTCCGGCCAGCTGGGCCTGGCTCCGATCGGTGACCAGCCCGACGGCTCGTCGCCTCCCACCTTGGTCGAGGGTGGGGTGGTGGCCCAGCTCCGGCAGGCCTTGGAGAACGCGGCCGGCCTGTTGCGAAGCGAGGGCGCCGATCTCACCACGGTGGCCAAGACGACGGTGTTCCTTACTGCGATGGGCGACTACCCGGCGGTGAACGAGGCATACGCGGCGTTCTTCGGCGACCACCGGCCGGCTCGCTCGGTCGTCGCGGTGGCCGGGCTCCCGATGGGGGCGCTGGTCGAAGTAGAGCTCTGGGCCCACCTGGCCGGCTCGTGAACCGGGACCCGATGGGGCCGTTCGGTCCGGAACCGAGGCCGCCAGGTCAGGGCGCCCAGGTGGTCTGACCGAAGCGGTAGCCGACCGAGCGCACCGTCTGGATGAGGTGGGCGTGCTCTTCGCCCAACTTGGCCCGGAGCCGGCGCACGTGCACATCGACGGTGCGGGCCCCTCCGTAGTACTCGTAGCCCCACACCCGGCTGAGGAGGGTCTCGCGGGTGAACACCTTGCCCGGCCGGCCGGCCAGAAACCGCAACAGCTCGTACTCCATGTAGGTGAGGTCAAGGACCCGGCCGGCCACGGCGGCCTGGTACGTCTCCAAGTTGAGCACCAAGGGCCCGTGCTCCAAGAGATCGGGCCGGAGCCCTCGGCCGGTACGCCAGAAGAGGTGGGTCAGCCGTGCGGTCAGCTCCTCGGGGTTGACCGGGTCAAGGCACAAATCGTCGAACAGGTCCTCTCGGAGTTCCAGAGCGGCCAGCTGTGAGGACCGGACCACCACGATCACGGGGGCCAGGGGAACCTCACGCTTGCGAACCTGGCGGCACAGGAGCACGGCCCCGGTCGGGTCGTCGACGGCGCTGATGACCGCACCGGACCAGCCGTCCTCGGGTTCTTCGGACTCAGCCATCTCCGGCCGGCTGACCGCACGCCACGGATAGCCCCCGCGGTCGAGGACGGATACGACCGGCGTGGGAGGGGGGTCAGGAAAGCACAGCAGTGGCTCCACGATGCACTCCTCCCTTCTCCTCCGGCTGGTCCCGAGGCCTAATTAGAGTAGGGGTAGGTACCGATCCAGTTCGAACTGGCTGACGTGTGCCTTGTAGCCGGCCCATTCGGCCCGCTTGTTGCGGATGAACCACTCGAAGACGTGATCGCCCAGCGTGGTGGCCAAGAGCTCGGAGGATTCCATCTCGCTCAGGGCTTCGGTCAGGCTGGCCGGAAGGTGCACGATCTTGTTCGCGGCCAGCTCCTCGGCGGTCAGGTCGAAGAGGTTGGCGTTGGCCTCGTCGGGGAGCTCGTATCCCTCCTCGATCCCTCGGAGCCCGGCGGCCAGGATCACGGCAAAGGCCAGGTACGGGTTGCAGGCGCTGTCGGGAGCCCGGTACTCGATACGGGTCGACTCGGTCTTGCCCGGCTTCACCACCGGCACGCGGATGAGGGCCGATCGGTTGTTGCGGGCCCAGGACACGTGGATGGGGGCCTCGTAGCCCGATACCAGCCGCTTGTACGAGTTCACCCACTGGTTGGTCACCGCGGTGATCTCGCCGGCATGGCGGAGGAGGCCGGCGATGAACTGTTCGGCTACCTCGGACAGCCCGTGGCGGCGATCGAGGTCGACGAAGGCGTTGGTGTCCCCCTTGAACAGGGAGAGGTGGGTGTGCATCCCCGACCCCTGCACCCCGGCCAGGGGCTTGGGCATGAAGCTGGCGTGGACGCCCTGTTGGCGAGCCATCTCCTTCACCACCAGCCGGACCGTCATCACCGTGTCGGCCATGGTGAGGGCGTCGGTGTAGCGGAGGTCGATCTCGTGTTGGCTGGGGGCGTCCTCGTGTTGGGCGTGCTCCACGGGGACGCCCATCTCCTCCAGGGTGATCACCGTGCGTTGGCGGATGTCGCTGGCCCGATCGGCCACCGTCAGCTCAAAGTACGAGCCCGAGTCCAAGGTGCGCGGCGTGTGACTCGGATCGGCGTCGGCGAAGTAGAAGAACTCCATCTCGGGCGCGGCGTAGAAGGTGTAGCCCTGCTGGCGGGCCCGCTCCAGCGTGCGTCGCAGGACGTGCCGGGGATCGCCTTGGAACGGCGAGCCGTCCAGGTCGAAGATGTCGCAGAACACCCGGGCCACCGCGCCGGCGGGGGCGTCCACCTGCGGTGCACCCTGGGGCTGCAACAAGCCGTGGCTATGCCAGGGGAGCAGTTGAAAGGTCTTGGCGTCGGGACGGGCGAGCACGTCGCTCTCCTGGACGCGGCTGAACCCGTCGATGGCCGACCCGTCGAACGTCATCCCCTCCTCGAGGGCGTTCTCGAGTTCGGCCGGGGTGATGCTGAAGGACTTTGGGGTCCCGAGCACGTCGGTGAACCACAGTTGGACGAAGCGGATACCCCGCTCCTCCACCGTGCGCAGCACGTACTCCTCTTGGCTCCTCATGGTCTACCTCGACGCCGATGCCTGGCGCGTGCTCGTCTGGTGATGGTCCGAGTGATCGGCAACCAGGCTACGCGCAGGGCATGCCTGCGCCTCAGTTTCCTGCCGCCGCTCCGCACACGGTATCGGTAATCAACCTGGTCACCACGTAGGGGTCCATGTTGGCGTTGGGACGGCGGTCCTCGATCCAGCCCTTCTTGTTCTTGGCCACGGCCCACGGGATGCGCACCGACGCACCCCGGTCGGAGGTGCCGTAGGTGAACGTGGTGAAGTGGGCGGTCTCATGGGCGCCGGTCAGGCGGGTCTCGATCCCCACGCCGTAGTTCTCGACGTGCTCTTCGACCTTGGTGCCCAGCGCCTCGCACCCGGCGATGATGGCGTCCCAGCCGCCGTCCTCACGCATGGCCTTGGTGGAGAAGTTGGTATGGGCGCCGGCCCCGTTCCAGTCCCCCATGATGGGCTTCGGTTCGAGGGTGGCGTAGACGCCGAAGTCCTCGGCGATACGGAACAGCAGCCACCGGGCCACCCACAGCTGGTCGGCGATCAGGGGCGGCGGCAGGACGCCAACCTGGAACTCCCATTGGCCCATCATCACCTCGGCATTGGTGCCCTCGATGCCCAGGCCCGCCTCCATGCAGGCGACGGTGTGGAGCTCGACGATGTCGCGGCCGGGCATCTTGTCCCCGCCCACGCCGCAGTAGTACGGGCCCTGGGGCGCAGGGTATCCGGACACGGGCCATCCCAACGGGCGGCCGTCCTTCATGAAGGTGTACTCCTGTTCGATCCCGAACACCGGTTCCTGGTCGGCGTACTTCTCGGCCACGGCGACGCACTCGGCCCGAGTGTTCGTTTCGTGGGGGGTGAAGTCGGTGAGCAGCACTTCGCACATCACCAGCTTGTCGCCGGGGTTCCGCAAGGGGTCGTCACAGACGAACACGGGCTGGAGCACACAGTCGGAGTCGTTGCCGACGGCCTGATTGGTGCTCGACCCGTCGAAGCCCCAGATGCCCGGCTCCTCGCCGTCCTTCACGATCTTTGTCTTGCTTCGGATCAGCGGCGACGGCTTGGTCCCGTCGGTCCAGATGTACTCGGCTTGGTAAGGCACTCATGCTCCTCTGCTGCTCGGCGTGGCTGGCCACTTTCGACGGGACCATACGCAACCGTCGGCCAGGGACGCTACCCCTTGGGCCGAGCGATTCTACGGCGGTCCGGTGATGTGCCGCCCGTACCCTTGCAGGCCATCATTTCATGACCGTTTCCCGGCTGTGAATGCTCCATGAACACTTGCTGTGTCCACGCCGTCCCGTAGCGACGCCGTTTACGGGCTCGTCACCGGTCGGGCGACGAGCATCGAGGTCAGGCCAGGATCTTCACCTGCTCGAACTCGGCATCGGTGAGCACACCCTGGCTCTTCAGGTCGGCCACCTTGGTCGGCTGATCTGCGGTAGATCCCGCGGACCCGACCGGACCCGGGGTACCGGCCGCCTGTTGGACGTACTGGCGGAAGGCCTGTTGCTGGTGCTCTTGGGCCTGGACGGTGTGCTCGTGCATCTTGCCGCCCGCAGCAAACACAGTCGCTCCACTTCTGTATGAGATGTCACGCTTTGTAGCGAACCACCACGGTAGGTGCCGACCTGCTGTCGAGCCCGGAGCCGGCCCGGGGGGCTTGCACCCCACAACTAGGCTGGGCAGATGCCCCGACTGCGGCTGGTGGCCTGCCAGCTCAACACGGTCGTTGGCGACCTCGAGGGGAATGCTGACCGCATCGTGCACGCACTTGGCGCCGCCGAGCAGGCCGGGGGCGACCTGGCCGTCTTCCCCGAGCTGGCCGTCACCGGCTATCCCCCCGAGGACCTCCTCAGTCGGCCGGGGTTCATCACCGACAACCTGGCTGCGGTCGACCGGGTCGTGGCCGCCACCGGAGCCTGCGCCGCTGTGTTCGGGTTCGTGGACATTGATCGGGAGGGCCGCCTGTTCAATGCGGCCGCACTGTGTGCGAACGGCGCTCTGGTGGGGACCTACCACAAGCGACTGCTGCCCAACTACAGCGTCTTCGACGAGCAGCGCTGGTTCGCCCCCGGCACCGAGCCGTACTCCCGGTACGTGATCGCCGGCGTGCCTGTCGGCGTGTCGGTCTGCGAGGACGTCTGGTTCGCCGCCGGCCCGGTGACCGACCAGGGGCGGGCCGGAGCCAAGCTGGTGGTCAACCTCAACGCCTCGCCCTACTCGATCGGGCGCCGAGACGACCGTCTGGCCGTGCTCACCCAACGGGTGGACGAGTCCGGCTGCGCCATTGCCTACGTCAACCAGGTGGGCGGCCAGGACGAGCTGGTCTTCGACGGTGCCTCGCTGGTGATGGGACCGACAGGCGAGATCGTGGCCTCGGCCGGCCAGTTCGCCGAGGAGACCTTGGTGGTGGACCTGGATCTCGACGGCGAAGAACCAGGGACCGGCAACCCGGACGGTCGGGTGCTCGTCAGCGCGGTGAGCCGGTCCGCCCCCGCCAGCCGGCCCTGGACGGCCCCGTCGACGGCGACGGGGACGATCGCCACCGTGCTCGACCCGGTCCGAGAGGTCTACGAGGCTCTGGTCCTCGGCACCGGCGACTACGTCCGAAAGAACGGTTTTACCGACGCGGTGATCGGCCTGTCCGGGGGCATCGACTCGTCCCTGGTCGCCGCCATCGCCGTCGACGCGTTGGGGGCCGAGCATGTGCACGGGGTGGCCATGCCGTCGCGGTACTCGAGCTCGGGCTCGATCGAAGACGCCCTGTCGCTGGCCATGAAGTTGGGGATCGACATCCAAACCGCGCCCATCGACAAGGCCCACCGGGCCATGGCCGCACTGGTGGGACCGCTGATCGGCGGGGAACCGCTCGGGCTGACCGACGAGAACCTGCAATCGAGGATCCGGGGCGTGTTATTGATGGCCCTGTCCAACGACAACGGTTGGATCGTGCTGACCACCGGCAACAAGAGCGAGATGGCCACCGGGTACTCGACGCTGTACGGGGACTCGGCCGGCGGCTTCGCCGTGATCAAGGACGTGCCCAAGACCCTCGTCTACGAACTGTGCCGTGACCTGAACCGCCGCGCCGGTACCGACGTCATCCCCGAGGCGGTGCTGGCCAAGCCGCCGTCGGCCGAGCTCCGGCCCGAACAGCGCGACGACGAATCACTCCCGCCCTACGACGTGCTCGACCCCGTCCTGGCCGGGTACGTCGAGGGAGATCGTTCGGCCGAGAACCTCATCGACGCCGGGTTCGACCCCGACGTGGTCGACCAAGTCATCTCGCTGGTCGACCGGGCCGAGTACAAGCGCCGCCAGATGCCACCGGGGGTCCGCATCACGGCCAAGGCGTTCGGCAAGGATCGGCGCATGCCCATCACCAACCACTACCGGTCGCATGTGGACCGGCCGGCCCAGCCGCTGAGCCCCGCGGCGGAGACGACCGCCGGTGCCTGAGCTGCTCGACCCCTTGGGTCCGGCGCTGGGCGACCCGGACGGGCGAGCCGAGGGAACGGAGCGCCCATCGCTTCCCCTCCAGGTCACCGCGTCGTTGGTGGGGGGTTACCGGTGGACCGAGCAGCGGCTCTTCGAGCTGGTGGGGACCTGGGCCGCCGAGGCCACCGAGCCCGAGCTTCGGGTGCACTTCGATGCGCAGAGCGCGCGCCACGCCTGGCACGCCTCGTTGTGGGCGGACCGGCTTCCCGTGCGCGACGGCGTGTCGCCCGATGAGCTGACCGTCGCGCCTCCGGTTGCCGCTCGTGTGCTCGATGCCCTCGATCGGCGGGGACCCGATGCCGTCTCCTTAGTGGCCGGCCTGTACCGGGTGGTGCTGCCCCGGCTGGTGACCGGCTACGCCAGCCACCTCCGGGCCGCCGCCCCGGTCGGCGACGGTCCGGTGATCCGGGCGTTGCGGCTGGTGATGACCGATGAGGTCGAGGATTGGCATGCGGGTGAGCGATTGGTGCAACGACTGCTCACCCGTCCCGAACAGGTCGACTCGGCCTCGGTCGCCACCCGTGAGCTGGAGTCGCTGTTCGTCGAGGCGGGTTCGGGTGAAGGACTGACGGGATGGCCGCTCTGACCGCGAGGTTCCGCCGCGGTGTTCGTTCTCCAATGTGGC
>JAUTXB010000009.1 GCA_030838245.1 Acidimicrobiaceae bacterium | reverse complement strand
CCACCGGCCGCGGGGCCAAGGGCACCGTGGGAATGATCGCCTTTTTGAAGGTCTCGTTGACCACGCCGGCGAAGGACGCATACCAGGCCACACCCGCGGTCGCCAGGCCGATATAGCCACCCCACTTGGTGACCGTCGTCTGGTTCTGGAATGCCCCGATGGTCAAGAGCACGAAAGTCGCAGTCAGCAAGACGAACACTGCTGCCACCGCGCCGCTGATCCGCAGCGAGGGCACGATCATATAGAAGGTGAAGATCGCCCAGCCCAACAAGAAGACGCCAACGGCGACCGATGCGTCGGCCGGACGGAGCCCTCCGGCCACGAACTTCACGAAGACGTAGTACGTGATCCAGAACCCCCCGAACGAAGAGAAGGCGAGCGCCCCGAACGTGTTCTTCCGGGTGAACTCCCACATCCCGGCCAGGAGCTGCACGCCCCCGCCGTAGGCGAGGGCCAGGGCCAGTGCGGGTGCCGCGGCCGCGCCCCAGATGTCGGCGTTGGACAGACTCAGGGCGAAGGTGGTCATGGCGAAGGCCGCCAGTCCCAACGGGGCCGGGTCTGCCGTTCGGTAGACGCTCGGTTCGGTCCGGACCGGACCCTCTCGAACCTCGATCTCTCCCATTGCTGCAGATTCCGGTGGCATGAAACCCCCTTTATCGCAGATGACCAATGGCCGGCCTCAAGCGTCGGAATCGATCACCTTCCGCTCTTCCTATGCACTTCATACCCTCGTGTTACGGCTGGGTAAACCCTGATGGGAGGGCCAAAGCCGCCGGTGTTTCTTGTGAAATCGATCACTTTTCCTTGTGAAATGGATCACGTTCTGCGGGCTCGAGATGCCGCGCATGCAGACGGAAGCGGACGAAAATGGAGGGAAGAGGCAGGAACGATCGCACGCCCGACCTGGCTCCGGCGCACCCCCCTATGCTCCACCCATGGACAAAGGTGACGCGGTACCCGACTTCGAGCTTCCCGATCAGACGGGGACTCCCCGGCGCCTCAGCGAGCTCCTGAAGGCCGGGCCGGTCGTGCTCTTCTTCTATCCGGCCGCCATGACCTACGGCTGCACCAAGGAGAGCTGCCACTTCCGCGACCTCAAGGCCGAGTTCGACGCGGTCGGCGCCCAGCGGGTCGGCATCAGCGCCGACCCCGTGGACAAGCAGAAGCGGTTCGCCGACAAGCACGACTTCGACTATCCGTTGCTGTCCGACTCCGACTCGGCGGTGGCCGACCTGTTCGGCGTCAAGCGCTCCTTCGCCATCATGGGAAAGAACAAGCGCGCCACATTCGTCATCGGCACCGACCAGCGCGTGCTCGAGGTCGTTCGCTCGGAGCTCTCGTTCAACTCGCACGCCGACCGGGCCCTCGAGGCTCTGCGCCAGGGGGCCCCCGCTTCTTGACCCCGGGACACCCCACACGCTCCCCCTGACGAGCGCGGCGCCTCAGATCTCGGGGCCCGACAGACCCAACCGTGCGGTGACGCCGTGGTCTCGCCCGGCCGTGTAGCCGCCGTCCACCGGGATCGCCGCCCCGGTGACGAACGAGGCGTCGTCCGAGATGAGGAAGGCCGCAGCGCCGGCGATCTCGTCCGGCCGCCCCAAGCGCCGGAGCGCGTGCTCCTCGATGAGCGCCGCTCTGGTCGGCTCCATGCCGGGAAGGTCGAAGATCCCGTCTGTCATCGGCGTCTCGATGAAGCCCGGGCAGATGGCATTGACCCGAATCCCCCGGCCTCCATAATCGATGGCCATAGTCTTGGTCAGCAACACCACGCCGCCCTTCGACGCGTTGTAGGCACTACCTCCCGCGGTGCCCTCCAGGCCCTCGATGCTGGCCAGCGTGACAACGGACCCGCGGGATCCTCCGACCATGGATTGTTGGAGCATCTGCCCGATGACGTGCTTGGCCATGAGAAACGTGCCGGTCAGGTTGACCGAGATCACCCGCTGCCACTCGTCCTGGTCGAGCGAGTGCACTGGTCCCCCGCCGGCCACCCCCGCTGCGTTCACCATGCCGTCGATCCGCCCCAGGCTGTCCACCGTCGCCGCCACCAGCTCGACCACCGAGGTTTCGTCGCTGACGTCGACGTGCCGGAAGGACCACGATCCGCCCAGCGAGGGTTCCGGGGCCCGATCAGCCAGGTCGGCACCCACCACCGTCGCCCCCTCCTCGAGCAGCCGGAGCGCACAGGATCGCCCGATGCCCGAAGCCGCTCCGGTGACGATCACTACCTTGTTCCTCAGACCGCGCACATGCTCTCCTCGTTCTGGTTGCTCTACCCCCATCTTTACATCTGATAGATACTGTACAATTGCATAATCGAGACATTTGCATAAGCAACTGCCTAAACCGTGATGATCGCAGAGTGGAACGATCGGTAGGCCAGGGACACGGGCCTCACCGGTACCGATGGGCGGACCATGACCCGAAGCATCGAAGAACAGACGCCATGGCGCTCGGTCGACGCCGTCGTCGCCACACCGGCGACAACCGAGGAGCGCATCCTGGCTGCCGCCGAGCAGTGCATCACCCGGCTGGGCATCCGGCGCACCTCCATGACCGACGTGGCCACTCAAGCCGGCGTCTCCCGGGGGGCGGTGTACTTCCACTTCAGCGACAAGGCGAACTTGGTCGACGCGGTGATGGCCCGAGTGGCCGGCCAGTTCGTCGCCAGCAGTGAAGCAGCGGTGCGCTGCGGGACCACCCTGGCCGACCAGGTGGCCGAGGCCGCCGTCTTCATCCGAGAGTCCGTCGGCGAACGCATACTCATTCGCCAGCTCCCGGCCGATGACGAACAGCTTCTGGAAACCCTGATGACCGCGAGCAGCCGGCGCTTGACCGACGAGTGGGTGGACTTCTGGCTGCCGTTCCTGGACGACGCCGAGGGCCGAGGTGAGATCCGTGCCGGCCTCGACCATCGCGAGGTGGGCGAGTGGATCGTCCGTCTCCTCATGTCGTTCGCGGTGATGCCGGCGGCGACCTTCGATGCCGACGATCCCGAATCAGTGCGGAACTTCGTCCGGACCTACGCCGTCGCCGGCTTCGGTCCATGAGCCCTCGATCCACCGGCACTAGGAAAGGACGCCCACCATGAAATTCGCACTGTTCTATGAGATCCCGGTGCCCCAGCCCTGGGAGCCCGATAGCGAGCTCATCG
>JAUTXB010000007.1 GCA_030838245.1 Acidimicrobiaceae bacterium | reverse complement strand
GATGACGGCGGCCTGTACCGGGTTCTTCAGCGCCGACTGGCCGGCGACCAGGTAGCCGAGCCCGACGGTGATCCCTGCCCCGGTGGTCAGGATCTTCCCCTTACCCGACTGTTGGACCAGTGAGGTGAACGGATAGGTGGTGACGATGGCGTCGACACTCTTGCCCTCGAGGGCGGCCACCGACTGGGGAATGCCGATGTTGTCAACGGTCACGGCCTTGTAGGAGATCCCGGCCCGCTGCAGCGCCTTGATCAGTACGTACTGGAACACGGTGCCGGTGGGGAAGGCCACCGTCTTCCCTTTCAGCTGCGAGACCTTGGTGATGGGCGAACCCGTCGGCACCATGATCGAGTAGAGCGAATTGGTGTTGGGGTTCGCCGTCTTGGAGGCGGCCACGATCTTGATGGGGTCCCCGGCGGCCTGGCCGAAGATGGGCGGCGTCTCGGCCATGGTGCCGAGGTCGAGCGATCCTCCCACCAGGGCGGCGATGATCGGCGGCCCGGTGAGGAAACTAGAGAAGTTGACCTTGTAGGGCGCGCCGTCCAGTCCCCCGGTGGCCTTGAAGATAGTCTGGAACTCGTCGGCCTGGTCCCCGAAGTTCAAGGTGGCGCCGGCCATGCTGACCGTGGATGCCTTGGATGCCTTGGATGCCTTGGATGCCTTGGTCGCGGCCGGCGCGCCCGAGGCGGTCAGCCCCACCCCGAGGGCGGCGAGCATCGCGGTCGCCGTGGCCACGGCGACCACCCGCACGAGGTGGCGCGTGCTGCCACGGGTCGAGGCGAGGGTACGGGCAGATCGGGGGGACATGTGATCCTTTCGGTGCCGCCGACCTCGGCCGGGCGGTCACCGTCCTGGTTGGGCAAACAGAGTACGGAGATGCGGAGTACGGGCAAACAGAGTACGGAGACGCGGAGTACGGGCAAAACAGAGTACGGAGATGCGGAGTACGGGGATGCTCAGTGGGGCTTGTCGCCCTGGATGGTCACCCGTTGGATGACTCGGTGCGCATCGCCGTAGTCGTCAATGGCGTAGTGCATGGTCGTCCGGTTGTCCCAGAAACCGAGGTCCCCCGCCTCCCACCGGTACCGGACCACGTACTCAGGCGTGGCCATGTGGTTGTACAAGAACGCGAGAAGGGCGGAGCTCTCCTTGGTGGACAGCCCTTTGATCCGGGCTGTGAACCCGGGGTTCACGAACAGGTTGCGCCGTCCGGTCTCGGGGTGGGTCCGCACCACCGGGTGCTCCACCGGTTGGAGCTCGGTGAACCGCTCGCCGTTCCACTCGCCGTGTCCCAATAGGCCCAGGAGCCGGCCGAAAGCGGGGTTGCCGTCATGGACGGCGGTGAGCCCGTCGACCAGGTCTCGGATCGGCTGGGACAGGCCTTCGTAGGCGGCATTGGTGTCGGCCCACAGCGTGTCGCCACCGGCGGCGGGGATGACGATGGCATTGAGGATCGAGCCCAGCGGCGGCGTCTCCATGAAGGTCACGTCGGTGTGCCACTTGTCGTGGTCTCCGTAGTCGGCCCGCTCGGACTCCACGATGTGACGGGCCTTGGTGTAGTCGATCTCGAAGACCTCGCGGTGGTCGTCCAGGCCGGGGATGACCGGGTGGGCGTTGGTGATCGGGCCGAAGTACGTGGCGAATTCCTTGTGCTCGGCCGGTGACAGGTGCTGGCCGGGGAAGAAGATCACCTTGTAGTCGAGCAGCGCCTGGCGGATGGCCCGGACGGTCTCGGCGTCCAAGGGCTGATGGAGGTCCACGTTCCGGATCTCTGCCCCGATGGTCCCCGAGAGCGGTGCGATGTCGAGCTGGACGGTACTGGCGGTGATGGTCATGAGGTGTCCTCCCGGTCGGTGCCGTCCACCGATCTCGGACGGGATGTCTGCAAATCCTGACTAACTCTATCGACAATGTCAAATCACTAGGTTTTAGCTAGATTTTCCGGCCTTGCCCGTCCTGGGCCGGCGATCGGTCAGGCCCGGCACAGGACCTCCCCGTGCAGCACGGCGTACCAGCCGTCCGGCGCCTCCGCCCATTCCCGCCACGCGGCGGCAAACGACTCGAGGTCGGTCGGGGTGGCAAACCCGTACTCGACCAGCTGGGTGGCCAGCGCCGACTGGGTCAGCCGGTCGGCCCAGAGGCTCCCCCACCAGGTTCGGTCGGCCGGTGTGGCGTAGCACCAGGTGGAAGCGGACGGGATGACGTCGTCGAAACCGGCCCGGCCGGCCCAGCTCAGCAGCCGGCGTCCGGCGTCGGGTTCTGCCCCGTTGGCCCGTGCCGTTCGCCGGTACAGCTCCAGCGCCCGGGTGAGCACGGGATCCTCGGGAAACCACGTCATCGCGGCGTAATCGGCGTCGCGGGCAGCCACGATGCCTCCGGACCGACATACCCGGCGCATCTCTTCGAGGGCGGCGACCGGATCGGCCAGATGCTGCAAGACCTGGTGGGCATGCACGATGTCGAACGAATCGTCCTCGAAGTCGAGCCTGGTGATGTCGCCCACCTGGAAGGTGACGTTGGCACAGGATGCCTCCTCGGCGCTGCGGACTGCCCCTTCGAGGACCGACTCGGAGGCATCGACGCCGACGACCTGACCGGGAGCGACCCGCTTGGCCAGGTCGACCGTGATCGTCCCGGGTCCACAGCCCACATCGAGGAGGTCCATCCCGGCCACGACATGGGAAAGGAGGTAGGCGGCCGAGTTCTCCGCCGTCCTCCAGGTATGCGATCGCAGGACGCTCTCGTGATGTCCGTGGGTGTAGACGTTCTTCTCGCTCATCCCCCCAGCATGGCTCCCGGTGGCCGGGGTCGAGCCATATTGCCGCGCGGCTGGGACGGCATACACTGCCGCATGACAGTTCATGCCGGATGACAGAAACTGCCAGAAACCGTCGGAAACTCGAACGCCAGCTTGCAAGCCTCCCTCTAAAGGACGAATCGCCGTGGACACCGTGCTCCTCGCCACCGAGCCACCCGCCGAACCAGCCACCGGGCTCGCCGCCCGGAAGAAAGAGCGGACCCGCCGTCAACTGGCCGAAGCGGCCGCCCAGCTCTTCTACCAGCGCGGCTATGACGCCACCACCATCGACGAGATCGTGGCCGCCGTCGACGTCTCACCCCGTACGTTCTTCCGCTATTTCCCGACCAAAGAGGACCTGGTCGTCGCCCTGGGTCAAACCAGCATGAGCTCGTTCTGCGACGCCCTGGCCGAGCGCCCAGCGGACGAGGCGCTACTCACATCGGTACAACGAGCCATCGAGAACTCACTGGCGCTGCCCTGGCAGGACACGACGCGGGTTCGATCCTTCCTCGCCCTGCTTCGGGACACGCCGGTGCTCCGGGCCCGGTGGCTCGAGGAGAGCGACCACAATCGAGGTCTGCTGGCCACGGCGATCGCCGCCCGCACCGACGGCAACCCGGCGGGCACCCGCAATCTGCTGATCGCCGGGGCGATCATCCTGGCCATGAACACCGCTCTCCAAGTCTGGGCCGACCAAGACGTCGAGGACGAGATCGCCGTCTTCGTCTACCGGGCTCTGGCTGAGCTAACTACACCCCTACTCACCCCATAGTTCGACGCGCCATACCGCCCAACCGGGGGAGGCGGCATGGCGCTGGTAACCCAATCCGATAGCGCTGGAGAGACGTGACCCCGCCGCAAGTACAGCTCATCCCACCGTCGGCCGCCGCCGGTCTCGATGGCCACGACCGTCGGAGGTGGTTGGCGCTTGGCGTCATGTCCTTCACGGTGCTGCTGATCAGCCTCGACCAAACCGTCCTGAACGTCGCCCTTCCCACCTTGGTGAAGGACATCCACCCCTCGAGCAGCGGGCTGCAGTGGATCGCCGATGCGTACACCCTGACCAACGCCGTGCTCCTGCTGTTCGGTGGGGCGCTCGGCGACCGCTACGGGCGCCGACGCATCTTCCTTGTCGGCGTGGTCATCTTCGGCGGGGGCTCACTGGCCTGTGCCATGGTCCACTCCACCGGGCCGCTCATCGCCGCTCGAGCGGTGATGGGCCTGGGCGCGGCATTCCTCTTGCCCGCCACCTTGTCCATTATCGCCTCGATGTTCACCGGGCAGGAGCGGGCCCGAGCCATCGGGATCTGGGCCGGCGTGGGCGGCATCGGAACGGCGGCCGGGCCGCTGCTCGGAGGATGGCTCCTCCAGCACTTCTGGTGGGGCTCGGTCTTTCTGATCAACGTCCCCGTGGCCATTTTGGCCTTCATCGGCGGAATCCTCTTCACCGTCGAGAGCCGGGCAGAGGACCGGCCGTCGCTCGACCCGGTGGGGGTGGTGTTGTCCTCGGCCGGTTTGACCGCACTGACGTATGGCCTGATCGTGGCGCCGAGCAAGCACTGGGGCTCGACCACGGTCATCGGTTCCTTTGCCATCGCTGCCGTCTTGTTGGTCGCCTTCGTGGTCTGGGACGGACGGCGCGAGAGCCCACTGCTCGACCTCCATCTCTTCGCCGATCGCACCTTCTCGTCGGCGTTGGGCGCGGTGACGGCGGTGTTCTTCGCACTGTTCGGCGTGAGCTACCTCCTCAGCCAGTACATCCAATTCGTCCAAGGGGCGAACGCCTTCGGGGTGGGGCTCCGCTTCCTCCCTCTGGCCGCGGGGACCCTCCTCACCTCCAACACGGCGGCCCACTTCACCCATAGGTACGGACTGCGGCGGGTCCTGATCGTGGGCATGATGCTGGTGACCGCCGGCCTGGCCTGTTTCGCCTCGGTGACGACACAGTCGGGGTTCACCATCGTCGGCATCGCCTTCGGGTGCATCGGCCTCGGAATGGGCCTGGTCATCGCGCCGGCGTCCAACGCCATCATGGGCACATTGCCACCCGACAAAGTCGGCGCCGGCTCGGGACTGCGGAGCATGGTCCAGCTGCTGGGTGGCTCGTTCGGCGTGGCCATCGTCGGAAGCCTGGCCACCAGCCGGTACCGGGCCCAGATCGAACAAGCCTTCTCGGGACCGTTGCGAGGGGTTCCCCTGTCCGCTCGCCCGGCCATCGGCGATCAGATCGGCCAGGCCGTCGGAGCGGCCGGCAAGCTACCCCCGGGCCTGGCCCGGGCCACCGCCGCCGCGGCCAGCGAGGCCTACGTAAGCGGCGTACGGCTGGCCGCCGTGGTCGGTGTGGCCGTCATGGTGCTGGCCACGGTGGCCGCGGCCATCTATGTCCCCAAGTACGTCCAGCCCCTCCCCGAGGACGACATCCACGGGGCCGCGGCCCACTTCTGACCGAGCCGGCAGCCGCCGGTGGTCGTCGTCAGCCGCAGCCGTCGTCAGCCGATCAGGCCTCCGGGCCGGCCGAGTGCGGCCCCCGGGTCCGCACTTCTTCGACCTGTTCGAATGCGGTGCGGATGTCGTTGATCCACTCGTCCTCGTTGCGCCCGACCAGGCGCACACACCAGGCCAGTGCCTCACTACGGCTGCGGGCGACGCCGGCGTCGATCAGGGTGTCGAGGATCTGGCGCTCGGCGATCCGGAGCCGGGTCATCACCGGTGCGCTCACCGTCGTGAAATGGACGGTCGTCTCACCGCTGGATGCGCCCCACGACACGAATCGCCCGAAGGTGGACTGCGCCTCATCGGCGATCCGCATCCGTTGCTCGCGGGTGTCTTCCCGGAAACCGCTGACCCGAGCGGACTCGGCCACGGCCTGATCGTCGGTGCTGACATCCTTGTCCAAGGTGACCGCATCGAGGGCCAGCACGACCAGGATCTCATCGTCGTCGACAGTGATGGTCGGGGCCGTAGCCAGCCAGTCCTGGGGAAGTCGCCCGGCGAACCACGCGACAACCTTCCCTCGGTCGGCGGCGGTGGTCCGCTCGGTGCTCGCTGAGCCCCGGCCTCGACCTCGTCCCCGACCCCTACCTCTGCGACCTGCATCTTCTACTTGTTCGTATCTCATGGTTACTAGATTACATCATTACATACTCCGTTGAAACGGGGCATCTGCTCTCAACTCTCAGCCAGCCTGGCCAGCGGAGCGTCGGTCAGGCGAAAGGTGGTCCATTCGTCCTGGGAATCTGCGCCCAGGGACCGATAGAAGGCGATCGACGGTTCGTTCCAATCGAGAACCGCCCACTCCAGCCGGCCGTAGCCGCGTCGAATGCACTCCCGAGCCAATTCGACGAGCAAGGCGCGACCGAGGCCCTTCCCTCGGTGGGCGGACAGGACGAACAGGTCCTCCAGGTAGATGCCGTGGACGCCGCGCCAAGTGGAGAAGTTCAAGAACCAGAGCGAGCAGCCGACGACGGCGCCGTCAACGAGCGCGACGTGGCCAAACAGAGCGGGGCGTTCGCCGAACAGCGCGGCATCGAGCTGCGCCACATCCAGGGTGCAGTCAGCTGCGGCTCGCTCGTATTCGGCCAGCTCGTGGACCAGTCCGACGACGGCGCCCACGTCAGAGGGCTCGATGCGCCGGACGAGCCGATCTGGTTCGCTCACCCCAGAAGTGTGGCCCAACGCCGATGACGCTAGCCACAGCTCCAATCTGTTCTGACGGAGTTGAAGTGGCCGGCACGTCGCCCGATCGGCGGCGCCAGTAGGTTCCTAACGGTCAAACATTGCCGTCTCCGTCGCTTGGCCCCCCGTTGTTGTCGCCATCTGCGTCACCCCCATTGCCCTGGGGGATGCCCGACGGCGGCGGAGGAGGTTGTGTCATCGGAGGCGAAGCCGCCGGGGCGGGAGCCGGCGGTGCCGGTTGTGTCATCTGAGGCGAAGCCGCCGGGGCGGGAGCAGGCGGTGACGTAGCGGGAGGTGCGGACGGTGGTGGTTGCGTGGTGGGGGGCGGCGGCGGTTGCGTCATCG
>JAUTXB010000004.1 GCA_030838245.1 Acidimicrobiaceae bacterium | reverse complement strand
AGCGGGTGATGGTGATGGCCGACGGCTTTGCCTGGAACGGCCAGACCTATGACAGCCTGTCCAAGGTCGCCTTCGCTATCACTGGCACCAAATGGAACGGTCCGCGCTTCTTCGGTCTTGCGCGACGTAACGGCACAAGTACGCGCAACAACAATAAGAAAAGTGTGTGCCCAACTGATCAAGAACCGGCAACCTAAAGAGTTGCCTCACTCTGAGATGAGCAGAGTCGAAAGGGGACTGCAAGTCATGGATGCGGTTCGACATCCACGATGGAATGCGCAGAGCAGTCTGAACTGTCCGGACACGGCGCTGTCTCGCCGAAGCCGGGCTACCGCAGGACCTATGATGAGGAATACGAAGCCCGTGTCTGAAGCCTCAATTCAAACCGTGAACCTTCAACATGAGACAGCAGAGGGATTGGTGCGTGATCCGGATCGGCTGACTGAACCGGTCTGGGCATGTCGCAACAACGGCATGAGCATTGACGTCTCACCATCTTCGTCGATGCGCAGGGCACCTTGGGGTAAAGCGGGTCATCTAAGGGTCCATGGGTTGTTGATCGGAACGTCGGAACCCACGCACAGCCGCCGGTCGGTAGCGGATCGGCTAACCCTTCGAAGCCGGGTGATGGCGGGGTGTGGGGGCGGAGATCCCGTAGTAGTCCGAGGCCGGGAGAGCCGGCCACATGGCGAAGGGGATCAGGTGCCAGATAGTTTTGCGACGAAGGAGGAATGAGCGGTGGACACCGTTTATCAGGCCGACAAGGTCTGGCTTCTCGACATTCAACGCAAACTCTACACGTGGAGTCGGTCCACCCCCGATGATGCGTGGCGGGACATGTGGAGATGGGTCACCCAACCACAGAACCTCCGCCTTGCATGGAGACGTGTCGCGAGCAATCGCGGTGCGCGCTCGTCGGGCGTGGACAAAGTGACCGTCAAGCACATCGAGACGCGCATCGGCATCGAGCGCTTCCTCACCATGACGCGGGCGACGCTGCTGGATGGCAGCTATCGCCCGCACCCGGTGCGGCGCGTGATGATTCCGAAGCGTGGCAAGCCGGGTCTGTTCCGGCCGCTCGGGGTGCCGACGGTGCAGGATCGCGTGGTTCAAGCCGCGCTCCTGCAATTGCTGGAGCCGATCTTCGAGGCGGAGTTCCTGACCGTCTCGTATGGCTTCCGACCGAAGCGGGCCTGTCGCGATGCGCTGGAGCATATCCGCAACGCGATCCGACCGACCGGGGAGAAGACCGAAACCGATTGGCCCCGTCCGCCCTATCAATGGGTCATCGAAGGGGACATCAAGGGATGCTTCGACAATATCGATCACCACCATGTCATGACGTGCCTGCGTCGGCGCGTTGCCGACAGGCGGGTGACACGATTAGTGCGGGCCTTCCTGAAAGCGGGGGTTCTGTCCGAGGGCGCTTTGGTGCGCACCAAGGCCGGCACTCCGCAGGGCGGCGTGCTCTCGCCGCTGCTCGCCAACATCATGTTGGCGGGCATCGAGCGTCGGTACGCCAGATACGTCGCGCCTCGCATTACCCGCGACGGCAAGCCGTATGCCCGCCCCGGCGATGCGCTGCGCAAGTTCCGCCACTATGAACGCAAGGCGGGGCGCGTGGTATTCTTGCCCATTCGATATGCCGACGATTTTGTGGTGCTCGTCAACGGGACCGAGGAACAGGCCCGTGCCGAAAAGGAAGAACTTGCGGTCTTTCTGCGCGAGCAGATGAAGTTGACGCTCGCCCCGGAAAAGACCCACGTCACCGCGCTCACCGAGGGTTTTGAGTTCCTCGGCCATCGTGTCCGGCTGCGATGGGACGACAGGTGGGGCTACTGGCCCCGCATCGAAATCCCCAAGGCCCGGGTCAAGGACTTCCACCACCGCATCAAGCAGTCCACGACAAGGGGGCGGTCGCGTCTCTCCTTCCAGGAGGTCATCGACGCCCTCAATCCGGTCTTGCTCGGTTGGGGACGCTTCTACCAGCACTGCTACGGGGCCAAGCAGGTGTTCGCCCGCATCGATCATTATGTGTGGGATCGCCTGCGGCGCTGGCTGCGCAAGAAGTATCCCAAAACGCCTCGCCTCGTGATCCGTCGCCGGTACTGGCGGCGGCTCCCGGGCCGCGCCCGATATCGATGGGTCGATCAACGCCCCGTCGCCATCGTCGCCGACCTGAAGGTGGGTCGTCACGACCTGCTCAAGATGCGGATGCCCGACTACGCGTATCCGGCACGGGAGAGCCCGGTGCATAACGAAAGGTGCACGCCGGGTTCGGGAACGGGGGCTGGGGAAACCGGCGGGGGAAACCCCGACAGCGGCGCCTCGCCCCCACGTTCGCTCAGGGATAAAGAGGATCGGTCGGCGATGGAGGCTCGTCCATGAAGGCTCCCTCGCTGAAACCGGTCCGCTGCGCGATCTATACCAGGGTCTCCACCGAGCATGGGCTCGACCAGGAGTTCAACTCACTGGATGCGCAATATGAGGCCGCCTCCGCCTACATCAAAAGCCAGGCCCACGCCGGCTGGACTCTGATCCGGTCTCGCTATGACGACGGGGGATACTCAGGCGGGTCCACTGACCGCCCCGACCTTCAGAAGTTGCTGGACGACATCCGCTCCCGGAAGATCGACGTCATTGTGGTCTACAAGGTCGACCGCTTGACGAGGTCGCTGGCGGACTTCGCCAAGCTGGTCGAGCTGTTCGACGCCCACGGCGTCTCATTCGTCTCGGTCACCCAACAGTTCAACACCACGACCTCGATGGGTCGACTGACACTCAACGTGCTCCTGTCCTTTGCCCAGTTCGAACGCGAGGTCACCTCCGAGCGGATCCGCGACAAGATTGCAGCCTCCAAGCGCAAAGGCATTTGGGTTGGAGGCACCCTGCCCCTGGGCTATGAGATGAAGGACGGCAAGATCGCCATCATCGAAGAAGAAGCTGAACTGGTCCGATCAATCTTCCGGCGATACCTCGAAC
>JAUTXB010000301.1 GCA_030838245.1 Acidimicrobiaceae bacterium | reverse complement strand
TCTACGACACGGCCGCCGGCACTGGTCTTGGGTCCATCACCATCGGCGGACACAGCATGGCGACTCCCATCGGCTGGTGGGTGAGCGTCCCGTCCACCGCCCGCTCGGGCGCCTGCACCTCGACGTTAACTATGGCCGTCGTCACCGCACCATGAGAACGTCCCCCGATGTGGAAAGGAACTCTCCTGTGACCCTTGATCAACATTGGCCATGCACCTCCGACTGGGCCCATCGCCTCATGGGACGGCTAATAGCGGGAGTCGTCGCGGTCACGTGGATTGTCGTCGCATACGCGACCACGGCAGGGGCCGCAAGCATCGGCGGCCCAACACCTTTCGGTGTGGTCCCCTCGGCCGCCACCAACGGTCAATCGCGCTCGTACTTCAGTCTGAATGTTGCTCCAGGGCAGTCAGCCATGGACACCGTAGTTATCACCAACGCGGGAAGTACCTCGGAGACCCTGAAGGTCAGCTCCGCCACCGGAATCACCGCACCGAACTCGGCCAGCGCATTCAGCGACTCCTTCAAGGCGTGTGTCGGGACCGGCTGTTGGGTGAGTGGACTTCCCTCGCTCGTGACCCTTGACGCCGGCGCGAGTAAGAGTTTCACGTTCACCGTGACGGTCCCGGTTGACACCCCACTGAAGCAATACCTCGCAGGCATCACCGCGGAGCCAAGCGTGCCGCCCCCCTCCGTGATCGTCGGTCAGAACGGGAAGGCATCGGCGAGGGCCGTCATCATCGACCAGGTCAGCGTCGGGGTCGCTGTCACTGTGGGGACGCTCGCACAGCTGACAACCAATCTCCAGATACCGACGGTCACGGGCGGAGCCCAAGGGCCCATACCTCGTCTCCTCGTCCATCTGGCCAATACGGGACAGACGTTCACAAAGGCCAACGGGACCGCGTCTTGCACCGTGAAGGGCACCCAAGTCTCGTTTCCCGTCTCAGCGGATACGGTACTTCCCGGCGACGGAGCCGTGCTCCCGATCAATGCGAAGCAGATTGGATTGGGAGCAACCGTTCCGTGCTCTGTAAGCCTCGGCTACGGCCCTGGCCTCACCGCAACATGGTCAGGCACGGTTACCACTCCCGCCGTTGCCCCGACGAAGGTCGTTCACACCGGGAAAGGCACCTTTTCGAACCTCCCCACCGGAATCCCAACTTGGGCGATCATCCTCATAGTGCTCGGAGCCTTGATCCTGCTTGCCAATGCGGCGATGGGGCTGCGGTCACTAAGCAGACGGGCCAAGCGCCGGGGGTCCGAGGCAGAGGCTCCCTGAGCTCATTCAGCGCCAGTCAGGAAGCGCCCGATAGCGGAAACCGCTGCGGGAACGACCCAGGTCAGAGCACCCGCTTTGGCACCTTCCTCTGAAGGTGCTGGTGTGGGCCGACGGAGACCGGACCCTGGTCTCCTACGTGGCACCCGGGGCCCTCGCCTCCCGCCATCGGATCCCGCCCGATCTGGCTCAGAACCTGGCCGGCATCGACGGGTTCACCGACGCGTTGATCGCGCCCTGATTGTGGGATCTGTGCCCGGCGCGCCAACTACTCGAACGGGCCCCCGCCGTAGACGGCCCGCAGCGATGCCGGTTTCGACCCGTCGACATCGGTGATGCCGTAGTCGAGTGCGATCTCGGCGCCGACCAAGCTCTTTCCGTTGTGCCGGATGACGTTGGGGTCGTCGGCCAAGGCGGCGATCACCCGGCCGCTGAACTCCGGGGATTCGGCGATGTCGAGGGTCATGCCCCCCAGGAACCCGGGGTCCTTGGCGAAATTGGTGAGGGTGCGCTCGGTGGTCATGAGGCCGGGCCACAACGAGATGGACGTGACCCCGAAGGGTGCGAGGTCGAGCCCGGCATCTCGGGTCAGCCGGTCGACCCCGGCCTTGCCGATCCCGTAGGCCACCGACGAACCGGAGTACCGGGCGCCGAAGGACGACGTATGGACGATGAGCCCTTGGCCGCGGCTGACCATCATGGGGGCAGCGAGAACGCTGGAGACGTAGTGGGACCGGAGGCCCACATCGACCATGTCCCACTCCGACAGAGGCCGCTCCCAAAAGGGAGTGCCGTCGAAGAAGCTGGCCGAGAGAAAGAAGGCGTTGTTGACCAACAGGTCCAGGTGTCCGCTCTCAGACAGCACCCGGTCGAAGACGGCGGCGACCTGGTCGTCGTCCCGGTGGTCGCAGGTCACCGGGATCCCGATGCCACCCCGCTCGGTCACCTCGGCCGCCGCCTCTTCGATGGTGCCACCGAGGGAGGCCTCCGTCGGCCGTCCCGAACTTCGGCCGGTAACGTACACCGTCCATCCCCGGCTCCCCAGAGCCGTAGCGATGCCTTTCCCCAGTCCCCGGCTGGATCCGGTGACCACTGCCACCTTTGCTTCGGAGCCAGACACGCTATCCCCACACCACGTCGACCGGCGAGGTCGGGCGGATCTGGTCCTGTCGGTTCCACAGGATGGCCCGGACGGCGTCGTAGTACTCCCTCCACAGGACGATCTTGCCGTCCATGAAGCGGAAGAGGCCGAGGTAGTCCATCCGATAGGTGCCGCCCGTCGCCTTCACCGTGGCCTCCCCGGTGTACTCGGCGAAGAACGCGTTGGGGTCGTGCATGGGCATGATGCCGGCCACCGTGAGGTTGATCTCTCCGAGATCGCTGCCGTTGACCCCCTGGAAGAAGGCCTTCACGTTGTCACGTCCCTCGACTCGACGAAGGGCATGGTTGGGCATGAAGGCGATCTCCAGAGCAGAGTCCTCGTGCCAGAGCTCGAAGATGGAGTCGAAATCCTCGGCGGCCAGATAGGTCATCATCTGCCCAAGCGTCGCCGCGTTGGCGCTCCGCACTGCCTCATCGTTGTTCGGTGCCATCACGGCTCCTTTGCTGTCGTGCCCTGTGGTTGCTTCCACGGGGTGGTGAAGGGGCTGTCCTGCCCAGAGGCCAGGGGGGCGAAGTAGCAGAACTCCATGCGCCGGTCCCTGATCCGCCATCCGTCCGGAGTCCGGACACAGATGTCGTGGTACCAGATTCCGAATACGCCGACCCCGCCGTCGGGGGTGGGCATCGGGTTGGTGCACGGGGTGGTGGCCGTGGCCTCATCGCCGTCGAGCCCGATGTGGCTGGTCCCCATCAGGTGGTAGTAGTGGCGACCGTCGGGCAGACCAGTCGACAGCCACTGGCGCAGGGCCTCCCGGTCGCCGCGGAAGTCGGCGACCGCGGTGTAGTCACAGTCGCAGTCGGGCGTGAACACCTGGTCGAAGAGCGTCCATTCGTGGTTGTCGACGGCGGTGCCGTAGGCGGCGATCACGCCCTGGATCTCGATCCGGTCGCTCAGTTCCTGCAGGGAGAGCATCTAGTCGTCCTCGGTCAGTCGGGTGATCACGTCGGTGCCGAAGCGATGGAGGGCGTCCACGTGCTCTGAGGCCGACGCATCGGGTCCTACCGGGGGCCCCTCGATGACGCCGGTCACCCCCAGGTCGGCCAGGCGGCGGTAGTCGTCAACCGGGCCGGGTACGGGGTTGATGGTGATGAAGGCAAACGGATCGTCCCGGCGCCCGTACTCGTCCCGCAGGGCATTGAGCCGTCCGATGAGCCCGGCCAGTTCCGTCGGGTCGTGGGGGACAGAGATGAACCCGTCGGCCAACTTCGCCGCTCGGCGCAAGGCCGGTTCGCTCTCGCCGCCCATGTAGATGGGAACCTGAGCCGGGGCTGCCGGGGACATCTGCACCCGACCGAAGTCGTAGTGCTCCCCGTGGTACTCGACCATCTCGCCGCTCCACAGGAGTCGCAGCACCTCGATGATTTCGCCGGTGCGCGCCCCCCGGGTGTGGAAGTCCACGCCGAGTTGTTCGAACTCGTCTCGCATCCAGCCGATGCCCCCGCCCAGGATGACCCGTCCGCCCGACACCACTGCCGCGGTACCTACCGACTTGGCCGTCGTGAACGGGTTCCGCAGCGGCAGGATGTACACGCTGGTGATGAACCGAAGGCGGGTGGTCACCATGGCCATGGCCCCGATGGAGACCCAGGGGTCGGGCCAGGGGACCGTCCCGTCCCAGTAGACCGAGCCGTCGGGGGAGTAGGGATAGCGCGACTGCATCTGCTCGGGAAAGAAGACGTGGTCGGCCAGCGTCGTCCCCTCGTAGCCGGCGACCTCGGCTGCCTGGGCCAGGTCGGCCAGGCCGTCGGTCAACCCCAGACTGGTAAAGAATTGCATGGGCTCTCCATCCTCTGTGGGTCAGGACCAACGGGTAGTCATGAGGCGATCGAACCGCCGTCGACGGGCAGGGCGACACCATTGAGGTGCTCGGCCTCGTCGGAGGCCAGGAAGATGACAACTTTCGCCACCACGTCGGGATCGACGAAGCCCCCGTGCTCGGCCGCCTGCACCAAGGCCACGCCGCGTTCGCTCACGTCTTGCCCCACGCCGATCTGCGTGGTCATACCACCAGGGCAGACGGCGACGCATCGGATGTTCTGCTCGTGGCCGCTGGCGGCGATGCTGTAGGTGAGGCCGATCAAACCCCACTTGGAGGCGGTGTAGGCCGCGCCGCCTCGCGCGCCGCGGAGTCCGGCCACCGACGCGGTGTTGATGATCACGCCGCCGCCGCCGGCGGCCATGACGGGCACGGCCCGGTGGGCCAGGATGAACGGTCCCCGCAGGTTCGTGGCCATGACCAGGTCGAATTCGTCATCTGCGGCCTCGTCCACCAGGGCCAGCCGGTCCAGGATCCCAGCGTTGTTGCACAGCACGTCCAGGCGATCGCCGACGGCGGCAAAGACGGCGTCTGCCCCGGCACTGGTGCCGACATCGGCCCCCACCGTGTCGGCGCCGGGGTGCTCGGCCTGGAACGAGACCAGGCGATCCTCGAGCCGGTCCACGGCCAGCACGCTCGCTCCCTGGTCCACGAAGCGGTGGGCGATGGCCCAGCCGAGCCCACTGCCGGCACCGGTGACAATGACCCGCCGACGTTCATCTGTCATCGCTTGCTCCTGTCGCTCCGGCGCGCTGACGACACCCATGGCCATGCGAACGCACTGCTTCGTCCACCGAGCAAGGGATGGCCGCATCGTTGGTTCGGGCGGACGCCGCACCCCCCGGACGGCCCTGGCGAGAGTAATACGCAGTACACTGAGTTGTCCATTGGCCGCCGTTCGTTCGACTCTCGATCGAGTGCGTCCATGGTGGATGAGACCACGAGAACATTGCCGTTACAGCCCTACGGTCGTAGTGGCGCGAACGAGGGGACGGTTGACGTGAGGATCGGTATCTATCTGGATCTCCGCAACCCGCCGGAGTGGCGGCGGCCGTGGGTGGACCACTATCGGCAGTCGCTCGAGCTGGTGGAAGAAGCCGACCGGTTGGGCTGCGATTCGGTGTGGTTCAGCGAGCATCACTTCTTCGAGGACGGGTACCTGTCTCAGCCGCTGACGTTCGCCGCTGCCGCGGCGGCGCGCACCACCCGGGCGCGCATCGGCACCGCCGTACTGGTCGCCCCGCTCCGCCCGGCGGTGCAGATCGCCGAGGACGCCGCCATCGTGGACCTGATCAGCGAAGGCCGCCTGGAACTCGGGCTGGGGGCCGGCTACCGCATCCCGGAGTTCGCCGCCTACGGCGCCGACGTGTCCCAGCGCATCAGCACCACCGAAGCGCGGGTCAGAGAGGTGCGGCGGCTGCTCGATGGTGATGAGATGACACCGCCGCCCGTTCAGTCGTCGGTTCCCATCTGGGTCGGCTACGGCAGCCCGAAGGGCGCCCGCCGAGCCGGTCTGGTCGGCGAGGGACTCCTGTCCATTGACCCCCGTCTGGCCGAGCCCTACTTGGCCGGCTGGGCCGAAGCCGGCCACCCACCGGCTCAGGCCCGCATGGCTGGGCTGGTCAACGTGGTCGTGGCCGATGACCCCGAGCGAGCCTGGGACCGCCTGGCGCCCCACTTCACCTATCAGCTGTCCAGTTATGGCCGCTATGCCGTCGAGGGGACAGGGTTCGAGCCGCCACCGGTGCCCGAGCTCCAGCGAGTGGTGCCGCCGCCATCGGACCTAGGCGTCTTCCCCTCCATTGCCGTCCTGTCGCCGGACGAGACCGTTGCCCTGCTGCGCCGGCGGGCCGAGGAGATGCCGGTGGTGGACGCCTTCTTCTGGGCATCTTTCGCCGGCATGCCCGATGACCTTACCCAGCGTCACGTAGAGCTGTTGAGCACGGTGGTCCGGGCCGGGGTGAGCGCGGCTTGAGATCGGTTCAGGCGCCGGCCTGGTCCAGGAAGGCCAGGTGGAGGGTGTTGAACTCCTCGGGCTTCTCGAACTGAGGCCAGTGACCGCAGTCCTCCATGACGTGGAAGCGGGCACCGGGAATCAACCCGGCGATGCGCTTACCCTCCTCGGGCGGTGCGGTCGGGTCGTGCGAGGTCCACAGCACCAGGGCCGGTACGGACAGCGTGCCCAGCTCCTCGTCGGAGAGCAGGTTGCGCCGGCGGGTGTCCATGTCTTGAAGGGCCAAACTGGCCCGCATCGACTCCCGCATGGTCGGCTGGGCGTAGATGGCCTGACGAGTGGCGACGAGGTCGTCGGTGACCGAGGTGGGGTCGGCCATGAGCCACTCCAAGCGGGCCTTGACCGTGTCCCAGCTCGGGTCCTCGACGGCGTTGGTGGAGAGTTCGCGGATCCGAGCCATGACCACGGGGTCGGCCCTCGTTCCACCCATGGTGTTCAACACGACGGCGCTGACCCGCTCGGGATGGTCGATGGCCAGGCGGGCCGCCACCCACCCGCCGAGCGATTCGCCGCTCAACGCCGCCCGCTCGATGCCCAGCGTGTCCAGCACGGCCAGGACGTGGGCGACGTAGTCGGCGATCTCGAGGGGCTCGGTGGCCGGTTGGCTGAGACCGTGCCCGATGAGGTCCATGGACAAGGTCCACCGCTCCCGACCGTGGGCACCGAGATTTCGGATGTAGGCCTCGGCATGGCCACCGGTACCGTGCAAGAAGATGAGGGTGCGGTTGTTGCTGGCCTCACCGGTCTCGAGCACCCGGGTGCGGGTGCCGTCGGCGTCGAGCCACCGTTGCTGGAACGCGACCCCGTGCAGGTCGGACCACATGCTCGAGTAAGCGGACGTCATCGGTTCTTCCCTCCCAATGCGCACAGCGCGGACGAACGGCCGGCGGTGCGGCCGAAGACGATGCAATTGCTAAAGGAGTTGCCGCTCCCGACGTAGACGTCGCCCAGGACCCCACCGGTGCACTCGCCGGCGGCGAAGAGCCCAGGGATTGCCCGGCCGAGACGGTCGATGACATGGGCGTCGACATCGATGCGCAGTCCCACCGATGTCATGGCGATGGTGGCCAAGCGGAGCTCGGCGCCATAGAACGGCGGAGTAGCGATGGGTTTGAGGAAGGAGCCGGACTTCAGGAAGTCACGGTCCTCGCCGTCGGCGACGAACTGGTTGTAGCGAGCGACGGTGCCGGCAAGCACGTCGGCGGGCAGCCCAAGCATGGTGGCCAGCTCGGGAATGGAGTCGGCCGTGGCGATCGCCGCCTGGCGGGCCATGTCCTTGATCATCTCGTCGTTCCAGTTGGGGCTGCGCCGACCGGGCATGCTCGGGTTGCTGGTCCGGTAGGCCGCCGGCTCACCGGTCGGCGCTCCCTGGCGCGCCGGCTCGTCGAAGACCACGAAGGCTCGATCGCCTTGGTTCCGAACCAGTCGGTCGAGGACCCCGTAGGCCACCGTCTCGTCGCAGAAGCGCTGACCGCCGGCGTTGACCACCAAGAGCCAGCCCGGGAGCGTCGCCTCGTACTCGTGGACGAAGTTGGG